>DATFCE010000313.1:0-38577 GCA_035253365.1 Nitrospiraceae bacterium | reverse complement strand
GGGACTCTTCGCAAGGACAAACTCGTGCAAATCCTCGGGATCAATGGCATGCAGGAAGCGCATCAATACGAGGCGGGCCGCCACGGATTGTTCACCTATTTCCTGCTGAAGGGATTAGGCGGCGCGGCCGATGCCGATGACAATGGCATCGTGGTCCTCGGCGAATTGTGCGGGTATGTCCGCGAACAGGTCACGCGGGTTGCCAACGAACAATTCGACAATGCGCAAGAGCCGGCTTGTATCCCCGCGCTGCGTACGAAGAACAAGGTCTCTCAGTTGGCGGTTGGTCGTGTCAGATAAGTTGACACGTCGGACGAGTCATCGGTATGATGCCCACGATTGTTGGCCCGCCTCATCATGCCTTCTCTCGGTAGCCGGCGTAGCTCAGTTGGCAGAGCAGCGGTTTCGTAAACCGCAGGTCGGTGGTTCGATTCCACTCGCCGGCTCCATGTTTCCCGCTGACGTTACAACAAGTTCAGTCGTTTCCTCGTGAGCAGGCTTCCCGTGCGGTTCAGCGAGTGTAACCGAAAGTGTAACCTTTTCTCGTTCATATAGCGCATCGAGACTGTGCCGCCCCTTCTCAGCACTACGCTAGAACGTCTAGAGAAAGAAGCCAGAGAAGCCAAGCGTGGTTGTGGGTTGAATCACACCCCATACCGCCTTGGACATACAGGGTTTCGAAAGGCAGGTCACCTCTTAGCTCGTCCGATGTGCCTTCATTGGATTTCAATGCCGCCATTTCGCCGAAAGCACAGGCTGTGCCGAAGGGTGATACGACTTCAGCAAACCTTTCTATCTATGGCAATCGTCGAAGTCGCATCTACCAACGCCCCGAGTGTCCAAACTACGATGACATCAGCCCTGACAATCGTGGCCTTTTGCCAGCATTGGAGAAGCGGAAGCGGCGGGGTATCGGCTGACGGCTAATTGTCCTTGAGGCAGTTGCCGACTATTCTACACAGAATTCCGTCGCACCAAGTCGGCACGCCTCTAGAAAGTCTAGACCCGCTTTCTCGATCTCGGCTTTCCTCTCATCTTAAGGGCAATGGAATTGCGAGCCAGTCGTGAACCGTTCAGTCCTTTATTCAAGAGGTGGGACCATGATGAGGTCCGTGCCTCTGAAATTGATGAAGAACAAAATAGTGTACTGATTATAGTATGCCTTTCCCTCATACCATGGAGTGGTACTTACCAGTTTCCCGGTGCGCGCATCATACACTTGCATGAGATACCGGACATAGCCGATTTGGCGTTGCGCCTCGTAGAGTGTAAGCGCAGGAAGCGCGAAGGGAATGAGTACGCTTTGGACCGGCGGCATCCCAAAGAAGCTCTGACCTTGGTCTGTGCCGAGTGCAAAAACGACTACCCGTATCCAGAGGTCGGCTTGTTCACGACTGGCCACTACGGCACATCCCAATTCCGCCAAGCGCCCCTCAAGCAAGGTCTTCAGCACAGCCACATCCGAGCCGTGAGGCCTTACAGTAGGAAGAGTTCCCTCAGTCGGCGAACTCGTATTGCTGATAGGGGAATTATTTGTGTTTAGCATGAGGCTGTTTCCCAGGAAAGACGGTTGTAGCCACTGCCGATCACCCGTAAAGCTGACAATCTCCACGGCGATCGCCGCTGGGGAGGAAAATGGAAGCATAAGGTTGTTGACGCTCTGTTGAATAGCGTGCCCTAGCAGCAGCTGTTCGGTTCCGGTTCGCGGCGTCCGCGTTAATTCTCGATTGGTACAGGCGGATCCAAACAACAGCAAGGTGAAGACGGCAAGATGCAATAGACTGCTCTGTCTCCGCCTAGAACGCGGTAATTTAGAGTGCCACACCACTCTCGTGTTGCTGGAACCTTCCGTACACCTTTGAGAGGACATGTGATGCATAGTCAAGGTTCCTATCTTGCCGTAATAATGTGAACTCTTACAGTGCTGACTGCGCTTGGCATCGCGAATAGGAGCTTCGCGAGACTGGCCCGTTTTATCGTGAAACGTCGCCGCCCTCCGACCGCTCTACTGAGGCACGCCAACATTTCTCAACGGTCTTCTACACCCGACCCATAAGCGCCCCGCTCAGATGCATAGTATTCGCACCACTCGGAACCTAGTCAGGTAGGTGTCCAACACGCCGTGTAACCCGTCACGGCTCTACATGGAAGAGAGGCTTCCAAGGTTTGATACAAGGTACCTATGGCTCTAACAGTTCCACTGTGCTTATTAATCTACCTAAGTCCTAAGCCTACAGGTCGATTTAAATACAGCAGGCTTTGTGGCGATTATTTGGCATCAGAGTTTTATCATTTCACAAGCTTTCAGTCGAAGGAGCGTACCATGAAACAGCTTTGGATTGCTGTACATCACTACAATGAACAAGTGGACTTATACCCGTTTTGTTGGGAACCAGAAAACACACGACCCGACGAAAAACATGTAGCTAAAACGTTTGATATAGAGGTATCAGAAACAATGGGCGAGCGTGTTGAGATACATGGGCCATTTGTGCGAATTGAAACAATGAGGTAAGGGTCGTGTCGACGGCGTTACACAGGCTGAAGAAAAGGCATTCTCGATCCTATAGAAGAGGAATTTATGGGCTGGGCTGGCTCTTATACAGGCGATCTAGCGGTCTACCTTCTCTCAAGGATTAGAGATTGATTGATTTACATCATTACCCAGTTGCTTTCACTTTTATCACCCCCCGTACTTCACCATCCGTCGTGCGCGACCAAGAACTGTCGTTAGCATCCTAAACTGCAAGCAACAGAGATAAGGTAGGTTTCGTTACGCGGTTCACATCTCGCACTTTAGCGGCTCTCCAACACGCCGGTGGTCACCCGTACCGGCTCTACAGGGAGGCGTCCCAAGCCTCCCCCCCCCTTGCTGATCTCGCAGGTGCCTTGAAACTGTAACCATAATCGTAACCAGCACACCGCAATCCATGCACACTCAGTGCAATTCAATGCAACGATCTAAATCGCCAAATCACTAGTTGGCTCTATGCAATCAGGCGGCTTTTGGATGAGATTCGGGAATTGGTGCGGAAGTGTGGTCTGGTTTTCGTAAACCGCAGCTCGGTGGTTCGATTCCCCTCGCCGGCTCCAGAAAATCAAGGGATCACAGTTGATCTGCGTTATCAGCTCATGTTGTGCTGAATTTGAGGATTCTCGCGCTCTTTTCCGTCTCGTTTTTTGGCCTTGAATGTCTAGTGAGCTAAGATTATAGTCCCAAAAAAAAGGCACGGGCTTCTATCCACGGAGGGTAAATGGGTAAGCCAGCAGATGATGTGCGTCTTCGACTTGAAAGCGCCTTCTTGGCGGGTTACAGAAAGATCGCGCAGGTGTCCGAGTCTGGTGAGCAAGGGACCTCACCGGATCGACCGATCTCTCAAATCTCTTCTCTCATTTGCCAAGCACAATTGGCGCGAGATCAAGCCCGGCTGCAAATTTCCGAATGCCGACGTGCGCTTGAAGAGGGCAAATCCTTGCCGCCTGAATTGCAACAAAAGAACCGTGTAGAAGTTCAATATGCACTGAAACGACTGCTGGCTTATTGCAAACCGGTTCTCGAAGAGGTGCACAAGAACGTAACCGCGTCGAACGTTGCTCATGAAAAAGGCGCGCCAGGGGAACGCACACACGCCACTGCGGCCCCTGGTAAGAAAGGGCCGAAACGGCGTTCGCACAGGAGGTAACGCATGTACTCACTTTCTTTACAAGAGGCGTTGTATCTGCAACAGGCTGCGGCCGAGGAGATGGCAATCATTCAGCAGATGCACGCCGAACAGGCCATGCTGGCTCACCTGAATGAGCAGGCGGCTGCTCAACAGCCGACGCTTGAAGATTTGGCGGTATTGGAACAGCAGGCATACATGGAAGGGATAGCAGCCTATGAGGCGGAACTTGCCGCCGCACATGAAGCGGAATTGTCAGCTGCGGTAGAGGCGGAGCTGGCCCAGGCGGGGCTCACGCCGGAGGAATATGCGCATCTGCAGCAACAGGAAGCGGAGCTGGCCCAAGCCGGGCTTACCCCCGATGAATACGCCTACTTGCAGCAGGTGGAGGCGGAGCTGGCCCAGGCGGGGCTCACGCCGGAGGAATACGCGCATCTGCGGCAACAGGAAGCGGAGCTGGCCCAAGCCGGGCTCACCCCCGATGAATACGCCTACTTGCAGCAGTTAGAGGCGGAGCTAGCCCAAGCCGGACTCACACTCGAGGAATACGCGTACCTGTAGCAGGTTTCCTTCCAGGAAATGGCATAGCTCAACTGCACTGGTCGGACCACAGGTCTACAATCCTCAGTTTCGCGGAAGCCTCAAACGGCATTCCACGGAAAATTGACTGGCCGACTCCGCTTCAGGCTTGGAGGCATCATGGCAAGTAAGAAACGATACGTAGTCACGCATCGAGCGCCTACGGCAAAGGGCAAGGCCGGCGCAGAGAAGACTGAATCGGATGTAGCTCCACTCATGCCGAAGGACCGGATTGTGCGAAGGTTGAAAAGCGGGCATGCGGTGATGGAATTGACTCCGGCTGAAGCGGCGGAATTAACGCGCAATGATTCGGTCATCGGGTTGGAGGAAGACCAGGACTTGCAAATCTTGATGCCGATGCCCGCTCTCGGTTTTCGAATTGAGGAAGGTATCGCCCGATCACTCGATTTTCAGGTGCTGGCGGGAGACACGCAGAAGCCCGTCGAAGATGTCACGATCTTTGCGGTAGGCAATAGAGCGACGTACAGGGCTGAGACGGGACGGGACGGAAAGGCAAGTGTCAAAGTGTTTGAGAATGAGTTGCGGCACATCATTCTTTCGCCACGGGCAAATTACTGGTCGAAGGTCACCGCGGCGCCGGCATTCGGGGAAATGACCGCAGTCGGGCTGGATGTGTTGCAGCCGCCAGGACCCAAGGCGTGGCCGCTGGAACTGCTCGGGGTATCGCCGGGAAGGATGGTGGCGACAGGTTCAGGCGTGAAGGTTGCCGTCATCGACGGCGGAGTCGCCAAGCACCCTGACCTGGTTGTGAAAGGAGGCGTGAACTGCCTCGACGAAGAGAATCCAACCGATTTCCAGCGGGATGATGACGGACATGGAACGCACTGCGCGGGTATCATTGCCGGACGGAGCATGTCAGCGGGAGCGACGGGTGTCGCCCCCGACGTCGATCTCTATTCCGTCAAGGTGTTTCCACGCGGCAAGTTAAGCGATTTGCTGGAAGGCATTCAATGGGCCGTCGACAACCGGATGGACGTCATCAGTATGAGCTTGGCGATGACGCAGTCAAGTGCGGCTCTTGCGGAAGTGGTCGGCGCCGCGATTCAGCGAGGCATTATTTGTGTGGCTGCGGCCGGCAATGATGGCGGTGCAGTCAGGTATCCGGCTATGATCGAGGGCGTCATTGCCGTGTCCGCAATAGGACATTTGACGACATTCCCCGCGGACAGCGGGCATGCGCTGCGAGTGAGTTCGTTGGCGAATCCCGAAACGGGACTGTTCTTCGGCAACTTCTCGAGTGTCGGGCCTGAGATTGGATTCTGCTCGCCTGGGGTAGCTGTTATTTCGACCGTACCGCAGGGTTATGCTGCGTGGGATGGGACGTCTGTCGCATGTCCCTTCGTCGCGGGCGCCGCCGCGCTTGCCCTTTCAGCGTATCCGCAATTGAGGACCGGTGATCTCAATCAAATGTTGAGCGTGAGAGAGATTCTCTCGGTGTCGGCGCGGGATTTGCGGTTGCCTGTGGAGTTGCAGGGCGCGGGGCTCGTCAATGCCGCACCATTGCAGTCGGCGGCCGCCAAGCAGAAAGATGCGGCGCAGCGGCTGAAATCCATGCGCGGGAAGCATCAGGAAACGCTCGCGGAACTGGGCGCCGATTTGGCCAAGGCTTGCCGGCAGATCGAGGATATGTTGACGAGCACCGGTTGATCGTGTGATGTCCCGTATGACAAAGGGCCATCACCCCAAATCACTGCGCGCTCGTGTTCGGTTGTTCTGCTTTCCCCACGCCGGCGCCGGACCGTCGTGCTTTCGATCGTGGCGGGAAAAATGGCAAAACACCGCCGATGTCGTGCCGGTAGTCTTGCCGGGAAGAGAGGGGCGATTTACCGATGAGATTCCCTCGAATATGGATGAGTTGGTGGAATACCTCGCCGGTTCGATGCCAAGCGATTTGCATAAGCCCTTTGCGTTTCTGGGCCACAGCATGGGCGGGCTTGTCGCCTTTGAATTGGCCAGGCTCATGCGACGTAAGAATCTGCCCGGTCCGCAACATATCTTCATCTCGGCATATGGCGCGCCGCATCTGCCGACAACCCGTCCGCCCATCCATCGGCTGCCCGATCTTTTGCTTCGCGCCGAGCTTCTGCGCTTGCAAGGCACGCCCATTGAAGTCTTGCGTGACAGGGATCTGCTCGGGTTGTTGATGCCTGTGCTGCGGGCAGATCTGCGGATTTGTGAAAACTATTCCTACCGAGCGGAGGCGCCGCTCAGTTGTGCGATCACATGCCTCGGCGGCCTATCGGATCGGCGTGTATCTCGGATTCAGATGGTCGCATGGAAACGGCATACGACGGGCCCTTTCCGGCTGCGTTTGTTTCCGGGGAATCACTTTTTTCTTTATGAGAAGCCCGACTTGGTCGGTGAGGCGATCGCGAGTGAGTTGAAGACGGCGCCAAGTCGAGTTTCGGATTCATCAGGAGGAGCGACAACTCGTGACCATTGACCACAGCGTGTACCCATTGTCATTCGGCCAGGAGCGACTGTGGTTCCTCAATCGAGTCGCGCCCGATAGCCCGCTCTACAACCTTCAGATCGACATCCCGTTACCATTTGCGGTAGACGAATCCGCATGGCGGGAGGCCTTCGCGGAAATCATCCGGCGGCATGAGGCGTTACGAACGACGTTTCATGCGGTGGATGGTCAGCCGGTGCAGTTCGTGTCGAACTCGATGGAGGTTCCGATTCCGACCGTCGACTTGTCGCCTTTGCCGGAATCAGAGCGAGGACCGGAATTGGAGAGGATAGCAGACGCGGATTCGCGGCAGCTCTTTGATCTGTCCACCGGTCCCTTATTGCGCGGTACCCTCGTGCGGATGCAGGAGGCGGCGTACGTCTTTTTGCTGACCATGCATCACATCGTGTCGGATGGGTGGTCTATGGACGTGCTGGCACGAGAGATCGCGGTTCTCTACGATGCGTTCGCGGATGGACGACCTTCGCCCTTGGCGGAGTTGCCGATCCAATATCCCGAGTTTGCGGTGTTGCAAAGAGAGCGGCTGTCAGGTGAAAAACTTGACGACCAGCTTCAGTACTGGCGCAAGCATCTCAGTGGACTGCCGGCATTGGATCTGCCCACCGATCGCCCGCGTCCCAGTCTGCCGAGTTATCGCGGCGGGTATCTGTCTGCCGACATGCCTCCCCCAATCATCGAGGGGATGCGCCGCCTGAGCCAGCGCGAAGGCGCCACGCTGTTTATGACGCTACTGGCGGCGTTTCAGACGTTGATGATGCGGTACACGGGGCAAGAGGACATCGTCGTGGGCACCCCGATTGCGAATCGCAGCCGGCCGGAACTCGAGCCGCTGATCGGATTTTTCGTGAACACCCTCGTGATGCGGACGAATCTGGGCGGCGCCCCGACGTTCGTGGAAGTGGTGCGCCGCGTTCGGGAAACGGCGTTAGAAGCCTATTCCAATCAGGACCTGCCGTTCGAAAAGCTGGTGGAAGAGCTGCATCCCCAGCGCGACCTCAGCCGTAATCCGCTTTTTCAAGTCATGTTCGTCCTCCAAAATAGTATCGCCCGCGCCGGCGACATCGCGGCATCGCCCGCTTATCAGGCATGTGCGGCCGCCACCGGCGATATCCATTACGGCACGTCGAAGTTTGATCTGACGCTATATCTGGCGGAAACCGACACCGGACTGTCGTGCATCTTCGAGTACAGCACGGACCTTTTCGACGACGAGACAATCAGGCGCATGGCGGGTCATTGGTTCGTCCTGCTCCAGAGCATTTTATCGAACCCCGATCTGCCGGTGTCGCGATTGCCGATCCTCACTGCTCAGGAACGGCATAAGCTCCTCGTGGAGTTCAACCGGTCGGCGCGCCAATACCCAAAAGACAAGACGATTAAGGAGCTGTTTGAAGAACAGGCCGCGGCGCACGCGCGTTCTGTTGCGGTGAACAGCCTCCAGGGCGAATGGTCGTACGCGGAGTTGAACGGACGGGCAAACCGGCTGGCGCAGGTCTTGCGCCAACTCCGGGTTTCGCCGGGGCAGGCGGTGGGAATTAGTATCCCGCGGTCAGCCGACCAAATACTCGCGGTGCTGGCCACCATCAAGGCCGGCGGAGCGTATCTGCCGTTGGATCCCGCGTATCCACAAGCCCGGCTTCTCGCGCTGGCGAAGGACGCCGGTCCGAACGTCATCATCACGCGTGGCGATTCTCGCGAGGCGGCGGACAGTCTTGCGAAAGCGCTACAGTGCGCCGTCGTGGATGTCGGTGAAGCGGCTGGCGACGGCTCGAATCTCGAGACGGTCGCAACGCCCGACTCACTGGCCTATATTCTGTACACCTCGGGATCAACGGGTAAGCCGAAAGGCGTCTGCGTGACCCAGCGCAACGTCGTCCGGCTTGTGCGCAACACCGATTACTGTGAATTCGGCCCGACTGAAAAGCTTCTGTGTTTCGCCCCGCTGCAATTCGATGCGTCGACGTTCGAGATCTGGGGAGCTTTGTTAAATGGCGCTTGCCTCGAAGTGTTTCCGCCCGGGATGCCCTCGCTCGAAGAGCTTGGCTCTTTTATCGAGCGCAGCGGCGTCACAACCGTGTGGCTGACCGCCGGCCTGTTTCACAATATGGTGGAAAGCCAGCTCGGCTCACTCTGGGGCGTGCGCCAGTTGCTCGCGGGCGGTGATGTGTTGTCACCTTCGCATTGCCAGACCGTACTTGACGAATTACCCGGATGCGTGGTGATCAACGGATACGGTCCGACCGAGACGACCACCTTTGCGGCTTGCCATCGCATGAAACATGGCGACCGCATCGAGGGTCCCGTGCCGATCGGGCGACCCATCGCCAACAGCGAACTGTTTATCTTGGATCGCGAACGGCAGATTGTTCCCACCGGAGTCGCCGGCGAACTGTATATCGGAGGCGAAGGCGTCGCGCAAGGCTATCTTAATGACGTCCAATTGACGAATGAACGATTCATTCCGCATCCGTTCGCGCCCAACAATAGCAAGCGGCGGTTGTACAAAACCGGCGATCGGGCGCGGTATCGCGCGGATGGGACCGCCGAATTTCTAGGACGCCAGGATCGCCAGATCAAGATCCGCGGCTTCCGCGTGGAGCTTGGGGACATTGAATCCACGCTCAGGCAGCATCCTTTGGTCGGGGAAGCGTGCGTGCTGTTGCGCGACGAGACCGGCGAGAAACAAATCATCGGCTACGTCACGATGCCGAACGGACCGTCTACAACCGCCGCCGCACAGGTCCGGCGTTATGCTCAGCAACAATTGCCAGACTACCTGGTGCCGGCCGTGATCGTGCCCATGGCGTCTTTCCCGATGACCGCGAACGGTAAGATCGACCGGAAGGCTTTACAAGCGCCGGTCGACACCGATTGGCGTCCGGCCGACAATTACGCGGAGCCGCAGTCCGAAGTCGAGCAGGTGATTGCCGCGATTTGGCGCGAAGTGCTACAGGTCGAGCGCGTCGGCCGTCATGACAACTTCTTCGACCTAGGCGGGCATTCCCTTCTGTTGGTGCAAGTACACAGCCGCCTGCAGGAAGTGCTGGCGCGTTCATTGTCCATGGTCGACCTATTCCGGTGTCCCACAGTGGAAGCGCTGGCGGTTCACCTCGGGTCGGATGGCTGCATGCAATCCAGGCCGACTGAGGAGGTCTTCGAGCATCTCGAAGACCGGGCTGCCAAACAACGGCTTGCACGCGTCAGACGGGGGTCCCGAGCCGCGGCGCACAGAGGAGATCCTGCATGAGTGAAGGAACCGAAAGCATCGCGATTATCGGCTTGAGCGGCCGATTCCCCGGAGCTCGGGATGTGAATGAGTTTTGGACCAACTTACGGTCGGGCCGGGATTGCATCACCTTCTTTTCGGACCAGGAGTTGTTGGAGGCCGGCGTTCGCGCACAAGACCTCGACCGACCTAATTACGTCCGGGCGAATGGAATGGTCGCGGACATCGATTTATTCGACGCCGGCTTTTTCAGCCTCAATCCGCGCGACGCGGAGATTCTGGACCCGCAGCAGCGCTTGTTCTTGGAATGCGCATGGGAAGTCCTGGAGGATGGGGGCTACAATCCGGACGGTTATCCCGGATTGATCGGCGTTTTCGGCGGCACGACCATGAGCACGTACGCCTTTAATCTTTACAACAATCCTCGGCTCGCCGGCGTCGTCAACGACTTTCAAATTTTGATCAGTAACGATAAGGATCACTTGAGCACCCGGGTGGCCTACAAACTCGGATTGAGGGGACCTGCGGTCACGGTCGGGACCGCATGCTCGACGTCATTGGTTGCCATCTCAATGGCATGCCAAAACCTTCTCGATTACCAGTGCGACATGGCGTTGGCGGGAGGCGCAACCATTGGCATTCCTCAGAAGCGGGGCTACGTCTACGAAGAAGGCGGCATCTCTTCGCCGGACGGGCACTGCCGTTCATTCGACGCGAGTGCGAAGGGCACGGTGGGCGGAAACGGGGTGGCGATTGTTCTGTTGAAGCGGATGTCGGAGGCGGTAGCCGACGGCGACCCTATTCGCGCGGTGATTCGGGGTTATGGCTTGAATAACGATGGATCGGCCAAGGTCGGGTACACCGCGCCCAGTGTCCGCGGGCAAGCGGAGGTGATCGCGATGGCGCTGTCGATGGCCAACGTCAATCCCGAAACGATCACCATGCTCGAAGCGCATGGCACGGCCACGCCGCTCGGCGACCCGATCGAATTCTCAGCATTGACCGAAGCCTATCGTAAGGCCAAGCGCACGCAGTATTGCGCCTTGGGTTCCGTGAAATCAAACGTCGGCCACATGGATTCGGCGGCGGGCGCGGCAGGCTTAATCAAATGCGTGCTATCCCTGGAGCATAAGCAGATTCCACCAAGCCTGTATTTCGAGCGGCCCAACCCGAAGATCGACATCGCGAACAGTCCGTTCTTTGTGAATGTCGCTCTTCTGGATTGGGAACCTCACTGCCGGGTGCGTCGAGCAGGAGTTAGTTCTTTCGGTATAGGCGGAACGAACGCGCATGTCCTTCTCGAGGAGGCTCCCGAAAGGAAGGCGAGCGGCCCATCACGCCCCTACCAAATTATTGGGTTTTCGGCACGTGGCGCCGCACCGTTGGATGACATGAGTGCGCGGCTTGGCGATCATCTTGCCCGGCACCCGGATGTGTCGCTCGCCGATGTCGCGTACACGCTGCGGGTGGGCCGAAAAGAGATGCCGTACCGGCGGTATTTGGTCGCCGATACAAAGGAAACCGCGGAAGCGGGACGGCTACTGAAGAGCAAGGATCCGCGACACGTCATCTCCGCCATGTGTGAAGGCAATGCGCGTTCCGTTGCCTTTCTGTTTCCAGGCCAAGGCGCGCAGTATCTGAACATGGCGCGTGGCGTGTACGAGAACGAGCCCGTGTTTCGCCGGGTCTTGGACGAGTGCTGCGCGATGTTGGCTCCCCAACTCGGATGTGGTCTTCAATCCCTGCTCTTTTCGTCGAGCGATGACGATCCCGCCCAGACCGAAATGCTGCAGCAGACCTGGGTGACACAACCGGCGGTATTTGCGATCAGCTATGCCTACGCGCGCTTATGGATGCATTGGGGCGTGCGGCCTGCGTCGATGATCGGCCACAGCATCGGCGAGTATGTGGCCGCGTGTCTCGCGGGTGTCTTCTCGCTGGAGGATGCGCTGCGGATTGTGGCGGTTCGAGGCCGGGTGGTCAACGCCATGCCTCCGGGCGCGATGCTTGCGGTCGGAAAACCGGCGGATGAATTGCAGCCCTGGCTACACGCGGATCTTGATCTCGCCGCGGTGAACGCGCCGAGTCTTTCCGTGGTCTCGGGACTTGCCGAACGGGTCGCCATGCTGGAACAAGAGCTGCGTTCACAAGGGGTGTCCGTCACGCGGCTGCACACCTCGCACGCGTTTCATTCGCGCCTCGTGGAAGATGCGCGGAGACCGTTGGAAGAGGCCATCGCCGCCGTTACACGCAACGCACCGACCATTCGGTTTCTCTCGAACGTGACGGGCAATTGGATCACCGCCGAGCAGGCGCAGAGTCCCTCGTACTGGAGTGCCCATCTGCGCAGCACCGTGCGTTTCGCTGATGGCCTGACCCATTTGCTGCATGAGCCGGGCACTATCCTGCTGGAGGTGGGGCCCGGGACGGCATTGGCCGGCTTGGTACGGCAACATCCTTTGAAGCGGGCTTCTCATCAGGTTTTGTCAAGCGCGCGACATCCGCTCAATCGTGCTTGCGATGAGCGTGTCTTGCTGGAAACGCTCGGACGGTTATGGATTGAAGGCACGCCGATCAACTGGACGGCGTTCTATGAGAGCGAATCGCGTTCTCGTATGCGTCTGCCGACGTATCCGTTTGACCGCAAGCGCTACTGGATTGATGCCCCTCCCGAAACAGAAATCATGCCCGACCGGTTGACGTCGGGGCGACTGCCGCTGGACGAATGGTTCTACACGCCGCGATGGGTGCGGGACCAACCCGTCCCGGCATTGAATCCCGACACACCGGAACGCTGGTTCGTGCTTGGTTCCGCCGGCGAACTGACGGATTCGATCTGCGAGCAACTCCGCGCGGCGGGCCAGCATGTCGTGAGGGTGAACTCCGGCCGCAGCTTCAAGGAAGTCGCTCCGCACGAATTTGAGGCGCCGGTGGAAGATGCTCAAGCGTTGCGCGATCTCATGGGGCGGTTGACGGTCGGCGATCCGCCCCCGCGGCGTATTTTGCATTTGTGGAATCTGGAACAGGGAGCCGACGCCTTCTATTCCGTGCTTCGTACGCTGCAGGCCGCGGCGGGTGAACTTAAGACGTCGCCGTTGAACGCCGTGTTCGTGACAGTGCGCGGGCAAAAGGTCCTATCGAAAGATGTGGTGGCCGCCAACCAGGCGATGGCGTATGCACCCGCGCTCACCATGGGCCAAGAGTATCCGCATGTCCGCTGCCGTGTGGTCGACATGGAGGATCGAACGCCGGCGCCGGCGGGGGAAGCGGCTCAGCATCTCATCGATGAAGCGGCGCAAGACGAAGCGGCGACGATGGTGGCCTACCGAGGACATCAGCGATGGCGCCTGGCGTATGAGCCTGTCGCGTTGGCGGCTCCACCCGATCGCCGCTATCCCGGCACGTATCTGATCACCGGCGGACTGGGGATGATCGGCTTGCTTTTCGCGGAGTTCCTGGCCCGCCGGGGTGCGCAGGACATCGTACTGGTCGGCCGCAGCGGGTTGCCCGCGCGCGAGGTCTGGGATGATGTGATTGAAGAACCGGTACGGTCGCGTATCCACAAGATCCGCGCCATCGAAACGCATGGCGCCGCCGTGACCATTGAAGCGGCGGACGTTGGTGACCGGGCGGCGATGGCGGATGTTTTCACCCGGCACCGATTTGACGGCATTATTCACGGCGCCGGCTACACCCGAGCCGACGCATTTCTCAGTTTGTCGGAACTCGATACCGGCCGTTGCACGGCGCATTTCTTATCAAAGGTCGAGGGTACAAGGATTATAGCGGAGCAGGCGCGGCGACACTCGCCTGACTTCATCTGTTGCCTGTCCTCCCTTTCGGCGGTGCTGGGAGGATTGGGATTTACAGCGTACGCGGCGGCGAATCAATACATGGACGCCTTCGTGTCGACGCAGTGCTCCAACGGACAGACGCGATGGGTCAGCATCAATTGGGATGGTTGGATGCCCGACGGGGATCCTCTCGCGTTGGAACAGGCGAAGAGCGATCCGGTGATTCTGCCGGAGGAGGGAACGGAAGCGCTCGAGCGCATTCTTGCGGCGGACGACGTGCACCAGGTTGTCGTCTCGACATCCGAGCTGGGCCGCCGGCTGGAGCAGTGGGCCAGCCCCGTATGGAACCATCGGGAAAAATCCGCAAGCCCGGCTTCCCCAAGCCATCCACGACCTTCGGTCTCCACCGACTTTGAAGCGCCTGCAGAAGGAAAAGAACACTATGTGGCCGAAGTCTGGCGGGACCTGCTCGGTCTTGACCGGGTCGGAGCGAACGACAACTTTTTCGAGCTGGGGGGGCATTCATTGCTCGCCATTCAAGTGATCTCGCGGCTGCGTGATGCGTTGGGTCGCAATATCGGCGTCCGTGTCTTGTTCGACCATCCCACCGTGCGTGAACTCGCGGCAGTGCTCGAAGAGAAAAATACCGATCTGGTGGCGCCGGACATGATCGATTTGCTGGAGAAGGTCGAGCAAATGTCGGATGAGGAGGCACGGTCGTTGCTCGGGACGAGCGAGGCTCCTGCTGACGGGGGAGTATGAATCGTTTTTCTGAAATCGCGGGACATCCGTTGGAGAAGCGTTTGGCCGGCCTGTCTGCGGACAAATTGCGACTGCTTGAGTCGATGGTTCGCGACCGAACGGGACCGCTGAAGATTCCGAAGCGCGGATTGCAACGCGCGCCGTTGTCATTCGGCCAGGAACGGTTGTGGTTCCTTCATCAGATGGATCCGGATAACTCCGCCTATCACCTGCATTTTCACTTGTCATTACCGGGTGCTCTGGACTTACAAGCCTGGAAGAAGGCGTGGACGCTGGTCGTCCAACGACACGAAATATTGCGGACACGGTTCATCACGGGGGAACATGGTCCGGAGCAAGCCATAGAGCCTCCGTACGAGGTTGAATGGGCAGAAATCGATCTTTGCGATTGTGAGCCCTGCGCTCGTTGGGATAGAGCGAGAGCCATCGCTTCGGAGCAGGCGAATACGCCTTTCGATTTGGCAAAAGCTCCGTTGTTCCGCATGGCGATACTCCGGATTCCCGATCAATTGGTTCAATTGGTCACCGTTCATCACATCATCATGGATGCCTGGTCCATGGATGTGTTGATGCGCGATGTCAACACCGCGTATGCCGCAACCCTTGCGGGCACTCATGCGCCGTTACCGCCGCTCGCAATCCAGTATTCGGATTATGCATGCTGGCAAAGAGAGCAATTGACGCGCGACAAGATCGAGCCGCTGTTGGCTCATTGGCGAGAGAACCTGGCCGGCATGACGGCCCTGCAATTACCGGGTGATCGTCCGAGGTCGGTACGTTTTACAGGCGCCGCGGGGACGCGTTCCCAGTTGCTGAATGAACGACTCACCCGTTCGCTGAAGACCTTCGCGAAACGCGAGGGGCTTACTCTTTATATGGTGCTCCTGGCGGGCTTCGCCGCGTTACTTCACCGGTATACGGGGCAGGAAGATCTCGTCCTCGGCACGCCGGTGGCCGGGCGGGACGAATCAGAGCTTGAGAGCCTCATCGGATTTTTCTTGAATACAATTGTGCTTCGGATTCCTGTGCACGGCGCGGATTCGTTCCGAACGATTCTCGGCGCGGTGAAGGCTGTCACGGTGCGCGCCTATTCGAACCAGCAGTTGCCTTTTGCGCGGTTGGTGGAAGACCTTCAGCCGCAGCGCAATTTGCAACGGAATGCCCTGTATCAGGTGACGTTTCATTTGTTACAGACGCGCCACCCGGTTGCTCGAGCGAGCGCCGTACTCGATGACATCGGATATCAAAAGCAAAGCACCGACGTGGATTTGGCGGTGGACCTCTTCGATAGCGCAGAAGGTGTGATGACACGGTTGGAGTTCAGCCGTGATCTCTTTGAAGAGTCGACTATTGAGCGGCTGCTCGCTCGCTGGGAACGGTTGCTTACAGAAGTGATGGCGCATCCGGACACGGCCATCGATGAACTTCCACTGACGACGGCGGACGAAAGGGCGCTGTTAATCGAAGATTGGAGTGGGGCGCGTCAGGCGGGGACATGGCCGGCCGCGACACTCGCCGACTGGTTCCGGGACACGGCGATCCGGTATGCGGGGGAGATATCCATCATCTCTCCGGATCAGGTACTGACCTACGGCGAACTTGACCTGTTGACGGATCAGCTCGCGGTTGCGCTGCAACAACGGGGCGCGAAGCCGGAAGAAATCGTCGGCATTCATCTGACCGATTCGAGGGAGACGGTCGTTGCCATAGTCGCATCCTGGAAGGCCGGCGCGGCCTATGTGTACCTCGATCCGGAATTGCCTCAATTACGCTTGGACAGGTTATTGGCTGATACGAATCCCTGTGTTCTGCTCAGTGATTCGGATACGTGGTGGCGCGACGCTTCACCAGGGCGGCGCAAGCCCGAACCGATACCCCATGACGCCAATGCGCTGGCCGCCGTCATGTATACGTCAGGTTCTACGGGCACTCCCAAGGGCGTGATGCTGGAGCAGCGAGCCCTGCTCCAACAGATCGGTTGGTTTCAGCACGACCTTGCGCTAACTCCACAGGACCGGGTACTGCAGAAATACTCGTTTAGTTTTGACGCGGCATTGGCCGAGGTCTTAAATGCGTTCGCGTGTGGCGCGGCCATCGTCACGACGGCCGGCCACGGCCGGGATCTCGACGAACTGATAACATTGGTTCGCACACAGGGCGTAACAGCGCTGGACATGGTTCCTTCGAGTCTGTCGACGATGCTCGATCATCCCGACATTCATGAATGCGTCACCCTGCGGAGATTGATCTGCGGCGGGGAACGCCTGACAGCGACACTGGTGAATCGCTGTCGAGACTTGCTTCCGCAACTGGCGGTGATCAATGCGTATGGCCCCGCGGAGGCAACCATCACCGCCACCTACGCTCCCTGTCCGCCGGACACGCTGACGACAGACCCACCGCTCGGACGACCGGTCCCCGGCTATGAAGCCTATGTGTTGAGTCGCACACATGAGCCCGTGCCGATTGGCATGCAAGGCGACTTGTATCTCGGCGGCGCCGGGTTGGCGCGCGGCTACCTGAAGGATGACGCGGCGACGGCGGCGCGATTCGTGGCTCATCCGTTCCGGCAGGGCGAGCGCCTCTACATGACCGGCGATCGCGCGCGGTTCCGCGAAGACGGCATGCTTGAATTTCTGGGGAGGTCCGATCATCAAGTGAAGCTGCGTGGGTTTCGAATCGAGCTCGAAGAAATTGAAAATGCCCTTCGCACGCATGCGGTGATCGAGGACGCCGGTGTGGCCATTGTTCCGGTCGCCGGGCTAGGACTCGCCGAAGAACACCGGCTGCTGACCATGCTCCGCCGAATGTCCGTGCCGGAAGCGGAGTTTTTACTTCGTCTTGAGTCACAGGACGGGAAAGTAGGAGGCCGGACGATGTGGCTGAAGTCATCGCAGTTTGAATTGTATTTGCACATGCCGGATGACCACTTTATGGCGACGCCGCAGGAGACCCAGCGTCACTGGCTGCTCCGGCGGGCGCTGAATGAATTGGGATGCGATCTGCATGCTCTGGATCGGATATCACGGAGGTTGGTGCGCGGGGGAGAGCGACCGGAAATAGGATCTGCGTGGAAGACGGAGCCGGTACAATTGTCATCTGACGAGTTAGTCATCGACGGCCAACAAGTTATGCAAGCGTGGGAACGGCCGCTTATGGCCGCGCTGGCCGATGTGGCGGCGGCCTCTCACGGGGATGTGCTCGAGGTGGGGTTCGGGATGGGAATTGCGGCGACCTTTCTGCAAGAACGGGGGCTCCGGTCGCATACGATTCTCGAGTGCAACGATGACGTGGCGGAACGGCTGAAAGTGTGGGCCGGGCGCTATCCGGACGCCGACATTCGTGTGGTCGGTTCTCGCTGGCAGGATTGGAAAGGGCCGGAATCGATCTTCGATGCCATTCTCTTCGATACGTATCCCACCAGCGAAGAAGAGTACTCGCGTGAGGTATTGGAGAGTCCGACGTTCGCTGCGGGTTTCTTCCCGCGTGCGGCGGAGCTACTGCGGCCGGGCGGCATCTTTACGTATTATTCGAACGAGATCGATTCTTTGGGGCGTGAGCATCAACGACTGTTGCTGCGGCATTTCCAAAGCTTCTCCGTTTCGTTAGTGCGTGGATTGAACCCGCCTCCAGGCTGTCAGTATTGGTGGGCCGATTCGATGGCGGTCGTGAGGGCCGTTAAATGAGCAACGCAGACGAAATTCTGAGCATGTCGCCGGCGCACCAAGCATTATGGCGATCGTGGGCCGAGAAGCGCGCCGCTCAGGACACTCCCCAGGAGCACTTGGTGGCGTTCGTGGTGGAAAAAGCGGGAACTTCCGTGGACCCACAAGATTTGCAGCTTTTTCTCAACTACCGGCTGCCGGCGTATATGGTGCCGTCGCAAATCGTAAAAGTGC
This sequence comes from Nitrospiraceae bacterium, assembly GCA_035253365.1. GTDB lineage: Bacteria > Nitrospirota > Nitrospiria > Nitrospirales > Nitrospiraceae > DATFCE01. Next base: position 20,161 of record DATFCE010000313.1, on the reverse strand, counting down.
CGCAGTTGCCGCGAACGTCCGGCGGTAAGCTGGACAGACCGAAGCTGAGCATGCTGAAGGCGGCCGGCGCGGATCCGCCTAAGAAGATCGCGCCGCGAAACGAGCTCGAGCGCCGGCTGGTCGGTCTGTTCGAGCAGGTGCTCAATCACCAACCGGTGGGCGTATTCGACGACTTCTTCGCCGACCTTGGTGGGCATTCACTGCTTGCAACTAAGCTGGTTTGGGCCATGCGGCGGGAATGGAATCGCGATATCCCACTCCGGCTGCTCTTCGAGAATCCGACAGTGGCCGGCATGGCGCAGGCGCTCTCAATCACCGCTGTGTCCTAACTGCCCGCGAAGTTCAAAGACATCGGAGGCAGCGCCCCTTCCAATCATCCGGTGCCTACCATCGATGTCCCAGCCACACTGGTGCGATCGATCCTTCAAAAATGACGATTAGGTATGGAGGATTCACTGAGCACATTGCTGCCGGTGCAGCGAGATATGTGATCGAGGCAATCCATCATGCTCGCGAATTTTCGGTAGACGATGCTGGTGTTGTCATAGTTCCGGCGCTCGACGGCCAAGGCTGCGGCATGAAACGCGGATGGTCGGACATCGTGTAGCGTGAAATTTACTGCCTCCGAGGGGGATCCGTCGATGCCGATAAAGCCCGGGTTTTCCCCTGGTACCACGGTGACACGGAAACTGTCCAATGGACACGAGAGTCCCGCTCCGGTAGCTTTCACGTACGCTTCTTTGCGGGTCCAACACGTGAAAAACGCGGCGGTGCGCTGCTCGAAACCAAGGGAGAACAGGTCCCGACATTCCCCCGGAGAAAAGAAGGTTCTCGCGATATTCTCCAAGTCGGCTATCGGACGGATGCGCTCCAGATCTATTCCTAGCTCGCGGTCCAGATTGACGGCAACGAGCGCCAAATCCTCGCAATGCGAAAGATTGAACTTCACACGCCCCTCAGGCGCCAGCCGCGGCTTACCGTTCGGTCCGTATGCCAACTCGATTCGCTCGGCATCCGTGGGATGATACAAGGCCAGGATGGTTCGCAGCAGCCCGTGCGCCGCAATGAACGACCTCCGGTGCTCGGGCAAGCGGAGCGCTCCGGCTCGTTGCTTTTCGAGATCGGAAAGTGTGTTGTAAATCTTCTGAATGCATGTGTATGGCGCATCGAGCGGACTGCACCAGACATGGATCTCCGCCGGACTCAACCTGCATGGGTTGTTCCACAATTGTTTAGGCTCCATTATCCGGCCGGCGTTGACTGTATATCCTACGAGCACATACCATGCTTCCCTCCGCAGTTTCAAATTTTTCAAGGAAAGACTCGTCGTATAGCCGGTCGTCACAGTATCAAAGCCGGAATTCTAGATCAGGTAAGTCAGGTCTTTAGCCGAAAGAGGCCCTTTCCTGATGGATATAAGGACTTGCGGGAAGGCGTCCGCTCTAGGGTTAGGCTCTATTTTTTAGGAGATCGTAAGCCAGCTATGCCGCAGAGGGCGGCGAATGAGCCGCAACTGTTCGCAACGACATCCCATCCGTCAACTGAACGGGTGGGGATAAAGGATTGATACCATTCGCATCCGAGACCAAGGCTGACGCCAAACAAAACGGAGAAGGCGCCGGCGTAGTGCGCGAGGGGCCTTCGGCTGCTGGAGCGGAACGCTCGATGGCATGCCAACGTGAGAACCGCGTAAGCAACGGCGTGCTCCAGCTTATCGCTGTGTTGTATGGCATAAAAGGGATTCGCCCATTCGTGTTGGGGAATCGATGACAGCAACACGATAAGACCGGCACAGCACAGCATGAGCGGCCAAGGCGATGTATGGGGCAGATCTGCAAGAGGGAATTTCATGGCTCGAATTGAAAGGGAAGTCGTGGAAGGGTTTTAACGGAATGATACTTCCCGGGCCATTCCTCGGAAGAAGTAAGGCTCGGGTCTCAAGGGTTACGCAAGCGGCGGCAGTTGTGGGGAGTGAATGAATCGAAGGGCGTGGGACCGGCGCACACCAGGAACGACTCATTCAATCAGGCTTCTATAAGATCGGCGGATGCGGTACCGTTCGACTCTTTCCCGGGTAGGTTAGGCTGCGTGTCGGCTTGGGTCCGACCATCGCACGGTATAGTGGTCTTCGGTGAAGAAATGCGAGCCATGATGGTGAATTGAACCTTGGCACTGCACAACAGTCTGTTGTCCGTTGCGCGTAAAATCATGGCCTGATGTACAACGGTCCGGATCATTCGTCTTCATAATTATCCTCGCCGATAGAAGTGTTCACGCTCATCACCATTAAGATACCGCTTATTCCGAAAAAGGGAAGAAAGATAGGGGACGGGCGGCCTAATGGCTCACGCTCGGGCAAAGAGGGCGTACACCGCTTCTGGATAGATCCCGAAAACATGGCCGAAGACGGTTTCGTATTTGGGTCGCGCATCGATGAGCGACCAGCCGTGTTTCTGGAGGATGGGGAAATAGCATGACCAATGGTTATCGGGATGTTCCATCGTCAACCAACGGCCGGTGTGATCGACCACGACCAAGCGCTTGAGGTCGAGGGAATCCAGGAGCGACATCCAGCATTCGATTGAGTCGCTGGTCTGCTCGGGAAATGAATGGACATTGATCGCAAAATCGAAACGATGCTGCGCCAGCGTGTCGAGTTGATCAAAGGGCACGACATGGGTGCGCTTGGCCTTCCGGAATCTCAGATAGAACTCGCACAAGAATGTAGAAATCGGAATGGCGTCTACACAGTAGTACTCAGCACGCTTAAACAGCGTGGTAAATCGGTGAGCCAATCGTCCATATCCGGCTCCTATGTCGAGCACCTTGACCTGATCGCAGACGTTCAGGCCAAATCTTCTGATCAGATAGTAAATTTCGGTAATCGAATCGAGCTTATCGCGCGAGATGTCCACACCATTCCAGCGGTAGGTCCGACACCCGAATGCGTTGTCTTCCCCGAATAGCCGGAGAAGATTGAACTGATCGAAACGGCTGACGTAGCGAGCGGCGGTCTTATAGCGAAACGCGCTTTCCGTCGTCCATAGATACCCGCAATGGTCGCGGAAATTGCGCAGGTCCATCTGATGTGGAATGTGATGCCACAACGGCGAGGTGATTCGAAGATAAGGAGTCCGGGCGTGATATCGCTCATACAACGATAGCAGCTTGGGATTCTGAATGTGTAAAGAAGTGTCGTGGACGTCGGAATGGATAGACGGGAGAGATGACAATTCCTGCTTGACCGACGGAGACTTGTGCCGATACCGGATGGTCCTGCCCCACCATGCGGACATTGCATCGGCCAGCAACATGACGATGCGTCGGCCATCAGCGTTGAGCGCGATCAGCCTTCTTGCGGGCCCCAAGAGATGCGCCGCTTGCAGAAACGATTTAACAATTTTTCTGATCGGTGAGGACATTGCTTCCGATGGCAAGAGGTGTCCGCTTCATCAGCGCATTCAGGCCTCTCAGTGTGCGGATCATGCCGACGATGGGCCTATTTTACAAGACGAGGAAATCAACTAATGGCAACGGCTGAGAAGAAGCACGATGCCGGCGTTTCCAGGCCATTTGGGAACGGGAAAGGAGGGCGTCATCAGTCGATGACGCCCTCCGTCGCAGCCGTCACCTCGTCGTAGTCGGCTCCGGGGTCGGTACCGTCGGACGCTTTGCCTTTGTATGGGCTCGAGGGCAGAAGTTTGAAGTTGGCGGCCTTATAATCGGTAAACCCGACTTGATCGACCTTGGAAGGAAAAAAATTCCCCGAGGGATAATTCCCTTTTGACCCGTCGATCAGAATGTTGTGCGCCCAGATCTTTCCGGGAAAGCACGCCTCCAAGGACGTGCCGCCCGGTGAATACCCGCTGGCGAGAACTCCGCGACCTTCGAAGATAATATTATCCCGGAACACCAGGTTGGAATGCGGGCAGTGATCCGCCGTGAGAATTCCGCGTTCGGATCCCGTGTTGTTGAAGGTATTGTGCTCCCAGGAATCGCTGTCGGAGCCGCTGTCCATCATGATGTTCCGCGCCCGATTGAACCCGCCCCATTTCACCCAATCGATATCGTCGAACACATTATGGCGGTTCAGTTTCCGCTTGGATTGTTTGGTTTGATTGGGCCAGCCCCAGCCGAGCACATGAAACGTCATCGCCGTATGCCGGACCAGATTGCGCTGAAACGTCACGTCCTCGACGGTGGACCAGACCATGTTGCCCTGATCGTTTTGCGGGGAATAAAGGACAGCCTGCCCCGCTTGAGCGTGAACCCAGCTATTCTCGAGCACGTTGGAGTCCAGCAGCACGCGCTTGGCATTCTTCAATTCGATCAGATTTTTGGCTGTCCAGGCCACGCCGGCGAAATTGGGACTTCCTTGCCGCCAGGCGGTGTTTTTCGTAATGTGATTGCGGGCAATCACGATGTCGCTCGGATTGATGTTCTCAATCCATGTCGAGGCGCCGCCGAAGAAGACATTGATGCCGGCCGCTTCGATATGATTGTTGTAAATCATGAACGGCCCGGGGCCAGCCCAGCCGTTAATCCCCTTGGATTCGACGCCATCGCCGTGAATCTCGCTGAGGTAGGAATTGATGATGGCCTGATAAGTGCCGTTGAGCGCCACCCCACGCTTGAGATTGCCGCGCGGTTGTCCATGGATGTAGCACCGATCGATCACGATATGATGAGGGAAATCCTCCTGCTTGGAGGGATAGGCGGTCACGTTAGGATCGGGCTGCTCGCCGAAATCAATGAGCGTGTCCGGAATGCTGTTTCGGTCATTGACGGTCGAGAGAATCTCCAACCCGACGAGCCAATAATAGCCCGTTCCGAACTCGGCGGAAAAAGCCAACCCACCGGCGGCTTGAATCTTCGGCATGTGCGTCGCGTCTTTCGGACTTACCCGCTTACCTTCGGAGGGAAGTCGGTCGAGATCGGCGGACATGATATAGATCGGCTTCTCTGCGGAGCAGCCCTTGTTCTTCAGCACGAACGCTCCGGTAAAGGTGGCGCCCGCATCCAACTTTATTTTGCTACCGCACGGCGCCGCATCGATTTTGGCCTGCAGGTTATCCCCCTGTTTCACCGCCATGTCGTTGCCGGACGGCGGGGCGTAGGTCGTATCCATCACTTCTTTGGGATATGCGGCGATTCCTGCGGGTGGTAACGGCCGAATCGCGGAGGACAAATTCTTCAAATCCGGGATCGGGCCATTTGAAATTCGAGGCTGCGTGTCCGTCGATTGATCGCTTCCCGGGCCCTGACCCGGCTCGCCGCCGCCCCACGTCTGGCAGCCGTTAACGATCAGTACAGTTATCACGGTAGTGGTGAGCAATAAGGATGGCGTCAAATGCATAATCTACTCCTCATCGGTTGGACGTTCAAGCGCACTCAAGTGGATAACGTCTACTTTATGATGCCTTCAAATATCAAGTATTTCGGCTACGCATCCAAAAGGAACGTCAGCTTATCAGTCATACTGACTATTTGCGAAAAGTCTTCGTAGCTCCTCGTAATCACTTGTCCCATATTGACCTTCCTTGTAAGCTTACATACAGATACAGGGCGTCAGCCGGATGGATTCGAGGAGGTCACGATGAAATGGCTTGCCGGATGGATCATGTTCGGGTGCATCGTGGTGCTGGTGTCGGAAGCTAAGGGAGATTTTAACAACGGCATTGAGGCCTATGGCCGTGGCGATTATATGACGGCCTTGCGAGAATTCTGGCCGGTGGCCCAACAAGGTGATGCCGCTGCGCAGTTTAACATCGGGGTGATGTATGCCAATGGACGAGGGTTGCCCCAAGACGCCGGGATGGCGATGCGATGGTATCGATTGGCGGCGGAGCAAGGTTTTGTAGCCGCGCAATGCAATCTCGGCGCACTCTACGAAAAGGGGGCGGCTTCGTTTCCGTTGTATACTGAAGCGGTGCATTGGTTCGAGTTGGCGGCGGAAGCAGGGTCACCTGAATGCCAAGTGAATTTGGCGCTCATGTACTATGACGGCAAGGGCATTGATCAGGATTACGCTGAGGCGAGAAAGTGGGTCCGCGTGGCAGCCGAAAACGGCAATGTCCCTGCTCTTTTGATGCTTGCCCAGATGTGTTATGAGGGCCGCGGCGGCTTGCACAACGAGGTCGAAGCATTGATGTGGTGGGAGATTGCAGTGGCGCGCGGGTCTAAGACTGCTGCGCGGTTGCGCGATACGCTTGCCAGACAGATGCCGGCCGCGCAAGTTCAGGAAGCAGAAGAGATGGCCCGAAAATGGCTGAAACGGTGACATCGCGAGCATTCATTCGGGCGCACCTAGGGGCATCGCGACGTTTTTAAGGGTTTTACCGGCTGCGAGAACGTGCTCCTCGGCGAGGCGTCGTCGAACTTCTTCATGTGCCTCGGTCCTTCGATCAAGCCGCAACAATCGATCCGATCCTCTTGGCTTTGACCGCTAGCGTAGATCCGCCAGCCTGTCGGTTGATTGTGGGTCGTGCCATCTTGTAAGCTCGGACCTCCATCCTGCCATAGAACTGTCGAGCATGCCATGCCTGTGTGTACCGGCGGACGATTGATGCGGTGAACGAGGAACGAGTGGCTGATCCATCCAAATCGACGGCGTCCGCCCGGCTACTCTTGCCTCGTGCACTCGTCTCCACGCTCATGCGATTCTATGACGTTCCTCACCCGCGACGCCCGGCGCGGATCATTCGAGGCTATGACCGCCCTCATGCCGTGCGGACGGCCCGCATGTGCGCTGCCGTGGCGCTGCGACTGGGACATCCGCCGGCGCGAGTGGTCCGGTACCAGATTGCGTGCCTCTTGCATGATCTGGGTCGTGCGGGGCTCGATCGTCGGTTGTTCGGAAAAATTTGGTCGTGGGCCAAGCAACATGGCATCCCGACGCGACCGCGCGAATGGCGCGCAGTCTATCCTGACACCCGCTATGGTTGTGAAACCGAGGCGTTTCTCAAGCTGTATGCCGGCGATCTCGGCCGCGCCGGCATTCACCTCGATGCCTGGGCTCAGGAGCAGATCGAAATGCGCTTGGGCTATGCGCGTCGTTTGAAGCGGCGCCTGCGGGCGGTAAGGCCGCAGCTTATGGCGCTGGGCGTACCGTGGTCGCCGTGGATGGGCACGATCATGCTGTATTACTATTATCCCGAGAAGCTCGCAGAGGCGACGCCATGGGTGAAGCAATTGGCGGAAATTTTGGTTGCCTGTGAGCAATTCGAAGCGTACAGCAATCGACAACGAGGCGGAGATTATTATGTCCGCCGGCGGGAAACGCTGGTGGAGGCCTTCGAGTATTTGGAAAAGCTTCGGCGGGAGGGCATGGTGAGTGCGGCAGTCATGGAGACCCTTCGCGTCTTAGCCGCGGAGGGAGTCTTTGATGCAATCGTGGCTGAATCGCGCGGGACCGCCTTATCCAAGGAAGAACGGCGTTATCTGAAAGAGATGGCGACAGGTGCGGCATGCCGGTAAGAAACATGCCGTTGCGACTCAGCATGAAAGGCGATTCGCAGGTCCGGAATGTGACCCAAGACGTACAAGAGGCGCTGGCCGGCACGGGGTTGAACGCCGGTCTCGTGACGGTCTTCGTCAGACATACCACGGCGTCGGTCATGATCATCGAAGATGAGCCGGGGATTCGGGAGGATACCCAAGCGTTTTGGGAAACGTTGATTCCTGCAGACCCGTCGTGGCGGCACAACACCCGCAATGCCGGCGAGGACAATGGCCATAGTCATTTGCGCGGTCAACTTCAGGGCCCCTCCGTGACGATTCCATTCCAAGACGGCGCTCTGATGTTGGGTACGTGGCAGCAGATTGTCGTCATCGATTTCGATACGCGTGCGAGAACGCGCGAGGTGATCGTGCAGGTGCTCGGCGAGTGATGTTGAAACGGTGCGGTATGGACCTGCATCTGCAAAAGATTGCCGTCCCCTTTGAGTACCCCGTCGTATTCACGACCGAGGTGTTTGCTTCCGCAAATCCCAGCCTGGTCTCGGTCATTTCGCGAAACGAACCGATACGGCGGCATCGCCTCTGTGTCGTCATTGATCGGGGAGTGGCCTCGGCGTGGCCGGCACTGAGCGCGGACATTCAACGCTACGCCGACGTTTATCGAGATCGATTGGATCTGGCAGGGGCGCCCATCGTGATAGAAGGGGGGGAGGCGGCCAAGAACGCCCCTACCCTCGTGGCCCGGCTCCATGCCGATCTGAACGCCCGGAATATGGATCGTCATGCCTGCGTGGTCGCCATAGGCGGTGGGGCCCTTCTTGACATGGTGGGCTATGCCGCGGCGATTACTCATCGGGGGCTTCGCCTCGTCCGTGTTCCGACCACGGTGCTTGCGCAGAACGATGCGGGCGTAAGCGTAAAAAACGGCGTGAATGCATTCGGTAAAAAAAATTTCTTCGGCACGTTTTCTCCCCCGTTCGCCGTGCTGAATGACCGGCGGTTTCTCGAAACATTAAGCCCGAGGGACCGCGTGTCGGGAATGGCGGAAGCCGTGAAGGCGGCGCTCATTCGCGATGCGCGGTTCTTCGACTGGATGGTCGATCAGGCGCCCTTGCTTGAGGCGGGCGATCCGGAGACCGTGTCGTTTCTGATCAGGCGCTGCGCGGAGATTCATCTGGATCATATTGCCGGCTCGGGCGATCCGTTCGAGTTCGGGTGCGCCAGGCCGCTGGATTTCGGGCACTGGGCTGCCCACAAATTAGAGTCCCTCACTCGCTACCGTCTCCGGCATGGCGAGGCCGTGGCAATCGGCGTCGCGCTCGATACGCTCTACTCCATCAATGCCGGCTTTCTTGAGCGTCCGGCGGGAGAGAACGTGCTGAGGCTGTTACACAATCTCGGCCTGGTGTTGTGGGATGAGGCCCTGGCGCATTCTGAATTGCTCACCGGCTTGGCGGAATTCCGCGAGCATCTCGGCGGCGAGCTGACCGTCACGCTGTTAAGCGCGATCGGAGACGGGTTCGAGGCGCACGAGATCGATGTAGACCTTATGCGCGCGTCCATCGCGCAGCTTCACGGCCGCGCTTTCTCTGCAACCTATGCCCCGCACCGCCCATGATGCTGGGGTCGCCTGGCCATCCCCATTTGACCTATTGCACCAATATTCATCCCGGAGAAACCTGGGATGAGGTGCGAGATAATCTCCAACGGTACCTCCTCAACGTCAAGGCACAGGTTGCCCCTGATCGTCCATTTGGCATCGGTCTTCGCCTCTCGGCTCAAGCGGCGGACGATCTTGCCAAGCCCGCTGCGCTTGAGGCCTTTTCATCCTTCCTTCAGACGCATGACCTCTATGTCTTTACCCTCAATGGCTTTCCGTACGGGCAATTTCATGAAAAACCGGTCAAAGAGCAGGTCTATCTGCCGGACTGGTTGGACGAACGGAGACTGCGATACACCAATCAGCTCGCCGAATTATTGGCCGCGCTGCTGCCTTTGGGTTCCAAGTTCGGACACCTGGAAGGCAGTATCAGCACGGTGCCGGGAGCCTTTCGATCCCGTATCACCGGTGATGCGGATGTGGCGTGTCTCGCGGATCGGCTGCTCCGGCATCTGGCTGTGTTGCATCATATCCGTGAGCGCACCGGGCGGATCGTGTCGCTGGCGTTGGAGCCGGAACCATGCTGCTTTCTGGAAACCGTTGCCGAGACCATTGCCTTCTTCGAGGGATGGCTTTTCTCGCAACAGGCTGTGGATCGACTCGGTACCCTGACGGGTATGGCTCGGCGGGAAAGCGAAGCCTTCCTTCGACGCCATCTTGGCGTGTGTGTGGATGCGTGTCACATGGCCGTGGAATTTGAGGATCCTGACGCGGTGGTCCGGGCGCTGCAAGCGGCGGGCATCCGAATCGGCAAAATTCAGATCAGCGCGGGGCTTCGGGTGTGGCTGGACGACAATTGGCAGGAGCATCGCGCCTCATTGACGCGTTTCAGCGAAAACGTGTACCTCCACCAGGTCGTGGAACGAAGACACGGTACCTTGACCCGATACACGGATCTCCCGGATGCCCTTGAAGCCTTGTCCGGAGCAGCCACAGGAGACGCCGAATGGCGAATCCATTTTCACGTTCCGTTGTTTTGTGAGCACTTGGGACTATTCGTCAACACACAGGAGTTCCTGCGACGCCTGCTCGTGCTCATTCGCACCGAGGCTCTCTCCCAACATCTGGAGATTGAGACCTATACATGGCATGTCCTCCCGGAAGAATATCGAAGCGAAGACATCGTCACGTCCATCACACGGGAATTGCGATGGGTCTTGCAACAGGTGCCATGCGATTTGAACGGTTAGCGTTGTATCTCCGGCTGGGTCGCGTCTCCAACCTGCCGACCGTCTGGACGAATACGCTCACTGGCGTGGTGTTGGCGGGCGGGTCGCTCGATGCTGTCCGTGTGCCGGCGCTGCTTGCAGCGTTTAGCTTGCTCTACATCGGCGGGATGTTTCTCAACGATGGGTTCGATCGAGACTTCGATAGACGCGAGCGCCCGGAGCGACCCATACCAGCCGGGCTTATCACGGCTCGGACGGTGTTTGCGATGGGTTATGGAATGGTGCTGGCGGGAATCGTGATGATCATCGCAATCGGCTTTGAAAACGGATGGGGGCCGACAGTCGCAGCCGTCACGTTGGCGGCGGCGATTATCGGCTATGATGCGCACCACAAGCGGAATCCTTTTGGACCGTGGATGATGGGCCTGTGCCGAGCATTAATTTACATCACGGCTGCGGTCGTTGTAGCAGGCGAGCTGGCCTTCCCTGTGATTGCCGCCGCCACTGTCCTGTTCTGCTACGTCGTGGGACTGACCTATATCGCCAAGCGAAAGGCAACACCTCGTATGGTTGGGACGTTGATTGCCGGCATCTCTTTACTGGATGGCGTGCTCATGCTCAGCCGGGGCGCCATCGCCACCGCAGGACTGACGGGAATCGCGTTCTTCCTGACCCTGCGATGGCAACGGGCCGTTCAAGGAACTTGATAACAGATGATTTTTAGCTCTTGTCGAAGAGATGCTTGAGCACGAGATCTTTCACGTCGGTCGCATGGATGCCTGTATCCGGCAATAATGACGGCTCGCTTGAGATGAGCAGCGGACCCGAAGACGGGTCGTCTTCCACTCGGCCGTGAGATCCTTTCACCAGCCCGGCATCCAGGGAGATCACATCCATGAGATAACGCAAGCCCAATGTTTTCTTGAGAAGGCGCCATCCGATTTGGAGTTTCGGCACGCGAAGCGCGGGATTCAGAAACAGCTCCACGGGATCGTACCCCGGCTTGCGATGGATGTCGACGGTGCGCGCAAAGTCCGGCGCGACTCGGTCATCCAGCCAGTAATAGTAGGTGAACCATCGATCCCGCCTCGCGATCGCGATCAGCTCTCCGGAGCGCTCATGATCGAGCCCCCAGGCTCGTTTGCCTTCCTCATCGAGCACCGTTTCCACGCCGTCCAACGCTTCCAGCCGCTGCTGAACCTCTTTCACGAGCTCGGATGTTTGGACGTACACATGAGCCACTTGATGATCCGCGACGGCAAATACATCCGACGCGCCGGTATCCAACCTTTCGAGTCCTAATTCCGATCTGACACGAAGCCACTTGGCCTCGCGAAGCGCGCGGTTGATGTGGATCGGCCCGATGACCGGCGTCACTCCATATTCGGAAAGCACTACGATCCTGTCGCCATTGCGCTGGACCTGGTCGATCAATTCGCCGCAGAGCGCATCGATGGCTGTCAGATCATTTCTAATGCGCGGATGATCCGGACCGAGCCGTTGCAAGTTATAGTCGAGATGGGGAAGGTAGACGAGCGTGAGCGTCGGCCTCCGGGTTTCGTAGAGATACCGCGCGCAGTCGGTGATCCAGCGACTTGATGTGATATCCGCAGCGGGACCCCAGAAATGAAAGAGGGGAAACGGACCGAATCGCTGGATGAGCTCCTCGCGGAGCTCGGCCGGTTGCGTGTAGATGTCGGGAATTTTTCTCCCATCGGCTGGGTACAGAGGCCGTGGTGTGACGGTATAGTCGGCGGAGCTGTACATGTTGTACCACCAGAAGAGTTTGGCGCAGGTAAAGTTGTGATCTCGGCGCGCCGCGGTCTCCCAGATCTTTTCTCCGCCGATTAAGCGGTTGGATTGGCGCCATAACCAGACTTCCGACAGGTCGCGAAAATACCAGCCGTTGGCCACGCACCCGTGGTCACGCGGGAGCAGTCCGGTGGTAAAGGCAGATTGGACCGGGCAGGTGACGGCGGGCAAGATTGTCTTCAGCGGTCGCATGCCTCCGCGCGCCGCCAGCGCGTGCAGATTCGGCGTGACATCCGAGAGTAGGGACGGCGTTAATCCCACGACGTTGAGGACGAGCGTGCGGTGCATGACTTCGTAAGGTAAAAGTAAAAAGGCAAAAGGTAAACAGGTAATTGCTCCGTAGATCTGCTTTTACCTTTTTACTTTACCTTTGCCTTCTCCGACAGGCGCCTGGCCACGGAGCACGCTGTTGCCTTCCCAAAGTTGGGTCTGGTCAATGTCGGGATCTTGTTCGACGGCGCCGAGATCGAGTTTGCCGCTCTGGCTGAAGAAGGCGGTTGGATTGTGCCAAATGATAGTCTCGATGTCCTTCTCCGCGATGCCGCTTTCGCGCATCAGCGCGGCGGTTTTCGGCACCTTCAACGGATCGCTGACCCCCCAATCGGCCGCGCTATTGATGATGATTCGCTCTGCCCCATACCGTTTCACGAGCGCGACCATCCGCGGTTCGTCCATTTTTGTTTTTGGATAGATTGAATGGCCTGCCCAACACCGGGTTGCGAGCACCAACGGGAGCGTTTCTTCCGTATTATGGTCGATGAGCACACGGTCCTCGGAGAATCCGGCATTCCGGATCAGCGCGAGGCTCCGCTCCGTCCCGCGCTTCTTATCGCGATGCGGCGTATGGACGAGCACGGGCAATTCGAATCGGCGCGCCAGCTCTAGTTGAAGCTCGAAGTAGCGATCTTCATCGGGCGTCATCTCGTCATAGCCGATCTCCCCCACCGCGACGACCGCATCCTTATTGAGATAGGCCGGAAGGAGTTCCATGACACCGGCCGCCACGCTTGGGTTGTTGGCCTCCTTAGGATTGAGTGAGAGCGTGCAGAAATGGCGGATGCCGAATTGGCTCGCTCTAAACGGCTCCCACCCGATGAGCGATCTGAAATAATCCTCAAAGGTTCCGATATGGGTGCGGGGCTGTCCCAGCCAGAAGGACGGCTCGATGACGGCCACAATGCCGGCGCGCCGCATGGCTTCATAGTCATCGGTCGTCCTTGAGGTCATATGGATGTGCGGATCAAAGCAGCGCATGATGGCTCCTTCCAAACATGATTGGCAGAGATTGTCCGGCGTGTCGTCTGCTTTCGGTTCGCGCTACTCCCCGTGCGCCAGTCGCCGGACATCCGGCGGTATGCTTCGCCCGGCGGCTTGCCGTTCACTGGCATAGTCCCGTGCCATTTGCATCAACTCGGGGGTGATCCGTTTCTCGAGCCCGACTATCCGACTTATGGCCGTTTCTGTGAAAAGAGCCCTCAAGACCATCTGATTGAAGTTCTGTCCCGGAAGATGTTCGGCTGGATAACGATTCTCGCAGGCAATTGCCTCGAAGATTGGGAGAACGTGGCTCCGGCATGCCTCCAACGCCAGAGCTAGAAAGCGATCGCCATGAGGCAAGAACGGCAAGGCTCGAAGGATTGCGCGACGCTCTCGGACGTCGCCATGTTCGTAGCAGTCTTGAATCAACACCCGGTAGGCCGGTTCGGTTAGGTCCGCGGCGGCGATAGTCAGCATAGCGATTCTGACGAGCTCGTCGAGCCTATGGATAGGCGGCCAAATGACACCGAGCCGGGCGAGTTCACCCGTCTCGATTGTTGTGAGGGAAATTGTGGCGCTGCCGAATCGCCGAGTCGCTGTCGCGAACGATTCTTGGAAGCCTCGGCCCTTTTGGTGTAACCGCATCCCTTGCGCCAGCGCCTCGAGTTGGTCATGAGCGTGGGCGGGGACACGGCTGTTGGCGCATTGGAACAAGAAATGAGCAAGGGCCGTGAAATCGGTCATGGTCCACCGTAGAGAATGGCGACCATGAGGGTCAAGCGGAGTGTTTGTTTTGTGAGAAGGGGTGGCCGCGTAGAGTGCCGCGCATGGTCTGGGAACGATCAATCATCATAGAAGTGGAATCATCCATGGCTCTTCAGTGCTTTGAGATAGGCCAGGAGGTGGTCTAAGTCCTCGTCATTGATTTCCTGCTCGGAGAAGGCCGGCATGGCTCCGAATCCCTGGCGCACCTGAAAGCGCATGAGAAATTGGGGCAGCGGTTTGTTATTTAAAGCCGGACCCAGCCCCGCTTCCCCGCCGGGGTGGCACTGGTGGCAGTGTTTCATAAAGGCTTGCTGTCCCTGTTTGATTTCTGGAGAAGCGATTACCATCGGTCCCGCAATGGGCTCGCCTCGACGGGCCGAGCCACAACCGGACCACAACGAGGCGAGGACTATGACCACTACCGTCAGAAAGGCATGCCGTCGCATGCTCATGGCTCTAACCCACCCGTGGTTCTTCTCGCGTTATTGCATAGGTTTGGTAATGCGCCACAAGACGCCCGTGCCCTTTCGCGGCTCGGCCGCCACTTGGGACGAGGTCCAGGGCTGTCGAACTTTTCCGCCTTGTCCCAGCGTCATCACGCCGAAGTCCACTACATAGAGCGCCGACCCGGTCGGATCGAAACGTGCCGCGATCGGACGCTCAAAACCGCCCCCGCCGATTTTCGAGGCCGGCCCGTTCTGGCGTCCTTTATTGGCGGCAAATTCTTCAATCACTCCGGTCCTCACATCGACCCGCACAACCTTGAAGCCCACCGGCGCAAGGACTTTTCCGGATGTCGGAGATTGATCGCCAAATTGAGCAATGAAGGCTTGACCCACATGCCCAAACGCGGGATTTCTGGAAAAATCAAATCCGTCGGAAGAGGAGTGTACGTCCAGCACGGCAACCGGGGAAGGAGGAATGCCGGGATGCTTTGACAAAAGGAGTCCGGGGCGCGGCTTGCCCGGTGGAACGAAATGATCGCCGTCATTCAAGAGCCGCGTGCCATGGAAATCAGGCCATCCGTACCAGTGTCCTGACCTGACTTCCCAAAGTAGGTCCCCCGTACCATGCACCGGCCGGCTTCCACGGTCATCGTAGCTGTTGTCCGTTACAAATAGACGTCCGTCGGGTGAAAAGGCCAGCCCGAACGGATTTCGAAATCCCCATGCCAGCAGTTCAGGCTCATCCCCGTTTGGCCGGACGCGCATAATGGCGCCGCTGCACGGCGTTTGTCCGCGGATCTTCTGCCCTTGACTCGTTGTAGTGCCTAGCGGCACAAAAGCGCCGGTCAACATCGTGTCATCATCGTTCGGCGTAAGCGGATTACCGGACCTGAAGTTTTCGCCGGTCAGCGTCACATCGCGGCAGGGAATATCGTGGTGGTACGGAAACCGACCTAGCCATCCGAATTTCACGTTATCTTCTCCGGCGACGCCGGCATTGGTGAAGGTTCCTACTCCGAAGTAGAGCCATCCGTCGGAACCCATGACGGGCCCGTTGGTTTGATGGTCACCCATGCTCGGGAGATTTTCCACAAGTGGCGTCACGGCTCCTTCCGGAGTAATGCGCAGAATTCGCCCGCCACGAAGCGCGCCTCCTTCCGCCACGTAGAAGGTCCCTTCATGGAAGGCCACGCCGGTCCACGGACCGTTGTTTTCCCCGACCGCCACGACGGCCATGCTGCCGTCGGCATTGATTCGGACTAGGCGCGGGATGTCCCACACTTCGCCATATGAATAGCCCGCTTCCGTCACATACACGCGACCCTCGCGATCGAATGCGACACCAGTCGGAAACGTCAGACCGGTAGCCACTGCATCAATACGATAACCGGATGGAAGCGCGACATCGTCCGCATTGATGTGTCGGGGCAGGGTAAACTTAGCCTGACTCCCGCCATCCGGACTTCGAGAGGAGAAACACCCGGCGAGGTGACCCAACAGCAGAAGCAATGCCGATCCGATGACCCAGGGGCGTCGACTGTGGCGTAAGAGGCGCATCGCAGGTATCGTAAAACCGCTACATCATGGGCTGGTCTACACGCCGAGACTATCAGGTAATCTTCCCAACTACCTGTCAGAACAAACCCTACGAGGCACCGATATTAACAGAAGTTTCAGAAGAGCGAGAAACGAAGGACGTTAAGATTGGCTCACCGGGAGGGGTAGAGGCATTTTGTATTGATTAGGCAGACGTTCCTGAAGCCCATGGCAAACTTGATCAAGGCTTTAAGCCCCGAACATGTCCTTCAAATCCATCAGCCAGTCGGGTTCTTGCCTGTTGCAGAAGGTCGTCGTAATCCGCCATAAAAGGCTCGGCTAATATTTTGTCGAGCTGGGCTGCAATTCTCATTAGAGCGAGATACTCTGCTGGATGAGAAAAGGAAAGCCCGTCGGTCTGCTGATAGTTGAAGAGCCAGTGTGAAAGAACAAGGGCTTCATCAGGAGAAAGGTCCAAATGTACATTTTCCATCACCCGGTACCCCGGCTTATCCCTGGGTTCAAAAGTGTCTGAAATTGGCTCCCCGGGCAGGACTCGAACCTGCGACCAATCGGTTAACAGCCGATCGCTCTACCAACTGAGCTACCGGGGAACGAGGGAGTGAATAATCAATAAGGAATTGAAACAATAGCGAGGAAGAATTCTAGCATAATCATGCGGGCCGGTGGAACGAACTTTTTACGGTGATCCTCCATGGCGTGATGGCTACACGTCGAAATCTTCCGACTCGTCTTCATCCGCGGACGCATCGGTGTTGCCTTCCGATAGGGCGGTGAAGTGACGGGCCCATGAGAGATAGATGTTCCCACTGTCCCGCATCGCATCGGCGCCTTTCGCCAGTTTGCCCGCCAGTTCAGGGTCTTTGCCGGTGGCCTCGATCTCGGCCGCTCGGCGTTCCAAAGCCTGCGGAAATTGTTTGAGCAATGTGGAGATTTCCATCAGCAGCGAGCTCACCACATTGTCTTCGCCTTGTTGCATCGCACTCCTCCCGGGACGTCATTCAATCAATAAAAAAACCCCATAGCGGAGGCGCCATGGGGTTCAAATCACCCTCTGAACCCGGTCAGCCCTGATAGGCTTGGCCCAATGCCGCGGATTCTCCCTTCTGAGCCATCAATTTCCCGCTGGCGCTCACGGCTTGCATTTCGATCGCTTGATGTTTGGCAGCGTTACAGACCACCACACACAACTCACATCCTTTGCACCGATTGATGGTGACCTCGGCGATCATCTTTGTGACATTGAGGTCAAGGCAGTTCGCCTCCGGGCAATACATGATGCACAGCCGGCATCCCTTTTTAGCGACACATTTTTCTTCGATCACTTGCGCTACGTTATACATTCGTCTGGCCGTCCTGTTCGTTACGCGGCAGCCATCGCCGCCACTTTAAGTTCCACGTTGTTCTTCTCGGCCCACTCAGCTCCCATCTCGTAGGCTCGCTTCACCGTGGCGAGGTTCTTCGCCAACAGCATCTCTTTCTTGGCAAATTTCTTCTTGATCGCCTCGTCCAAGGTAGCGGTCCCACCGGATGCGACAAACTTTTTCCCGAACCGCTCCTGCAAGGCGAGATCGAGCGCGTTCATAGACACACATTGGGTGATGCCGGCTGCGGAGCCGATCATGGTCATGTTGGTGGACAGCTCCGTCCCGGCTATTTCGAGGGCGATCTGCGTCCCCTTGATATAGAAGACGGCCACATTAAGATCCCGTAACCGTTCGATGTCCTCATCGGATAGCAAAGGCACGTCGGAGTTAATGATGACCACCCCGCCTTCCTTGATCCCCGAATAAAACGGCATGGTATAGCTCTTTCCCATGGTAATGACCTGTGGGTGATACACCTCAATCAGGTCCGGAAAGACCAGTTCGCCGCGATCATAGATACGCTCAATGCCGATTCGACAATAGCTTTCCGCAGGCGCCATGCGTTTTTCAGCGCCGAAGAATGGATTAGAAATGGCAAACTTACCGTCTTTCGACGCCGCCATGGCCATCACATGTGCGCCTGTGACCGCACCCTGACCGCCCAGTCCGGACATCCGAATGTTGATCCGTTTTTTAATCATCTCAATCCCTCTCGCCCCAGCTATATCAACTCGTCGGTTTATGCCCCTTGAGAAGCCAATTGTTTCGCCGCCGCTTTCTTTTCCTTTTCCTTCGCGGCCGCTTCGGCTAATAGCTGTTTTGCCGGTTCGCTTATGTACTCTTTATAGGCAAACCGCTCAGTCGGCTTCTCGGAGTCACGCATTTCCTGAAGCCCTTCCATGCTGTTCTTTCCGATTTCTAAAATGCACGGGGTGTAGAGCTGGAGGTACGTCGGCCCAATCTCGCGGGCGACCAACACCGCGTTCCTGATCACTTTTTCGACCAAGGAAGGTTTGCTGACCGTGCAATTGACGACATAATGACATCCGGACTCGCGAGCAATTTCAGGGAGCCGCACTTTCTCAAACGTCTTGCCGACGGGCGCCATCTTGGCGACGAAGCCCTTTTGCATGAGTCCGCTCTCCTGGCCCCCGGTGTTGGCATACAGCTCGTTGTCGAAGCAGATCGTCGTGAATTTCTCCTGGCGAAACCAAGCCTGTAGCGTCATGTCCAAACCGATGTCCACCGTTGCGCCGTCGCCGGCCAACACTACAACGTCTTTGACGCGGCCGGGGAATCGAACGCTGAGCGCGCGTTTGAGACCCGATGCGATGGCGTTTTGATTGCCGAAAAGGGAATGGATGTTGTGCACGGCGACATGCGGGAACACCAGACTGGTGCACCCGGTTGATCCCACCATGACCGTATCTTCGGGATTAGGCAGCGAAGCCAGGATATATCGAAATGCCATTGATTCCGGGCATCCGGCGCAGAGCGAATGCTCTTCAATGAGCTCTTTGGCATTCCCAATATCCTTCCACCCTCGATCGTCTTTGCCGTATGTTGCCCGTTCGACGAGATCTTGATACTCGGGCGGCATGATATCGAAGAATTCTGGCGCAATCTTTATCCGCTCTTTACTCATGATGCCTCCTATTCGGACTCCTCGCTTAGCCAGAGAACTTATTTCGACGAATTGGCCAACGTCAACTTCACCGGCCTGCCAATGAAACAGTGCGCATGCCTAAGGTCTTTTTGATTTCGGAGACGATAATCTCTGGTGGCATCGTCATGCCCCCGCAGACGTGAGGTGCGGCAATGACGCGATCACTGTCCCGAATGCTTGCCCGGATTTCTTTTGCCAACCAGCCTGTGACGTTAAATTCAGGAACAATAATGTGCTTTGCATTTTTTGTGGCTTCGCGAATTTCCTCGCCGGGCCAAGGCCGCAAGGTCTTAATTTTCACCAGACCGCACCTGATCCCTTCATCCTCTAATAATCGAATGGCTTCACGGCCCTGGGACACAGCGGTTCCCGATGAAACGATTAAAACTTCAGCATCCGTATTTTCAGTATCGATCAGGCCGTTCAACCAGGTGATGGAATGCTTGCGGGAACGTTCGACCGCCGCCCAAACTTCCTGCTGCCAGCTGGCGTGCGTGGCATAGCTGATGTAGTTGCTCTTCATGACGAAAGGATCGCGCATCATTCTGACGGGAGGACACTCCATATCCATACACGGCACGGGCGATCGGTAAGGATCATACGGCGGTAAGCACATATCCGCAGGCGTGAGTTGCACGACGTCCTTGGTGTGCGTGACGAAAAATCCGTCACAGCACAAAGCCAACGGAAGATGGACATCAGGTTCTTCAGAAACCATGTAGCCCTTGAGGATCCAATCATAAAAGTCCTGCGCGGTTTCCGCGTGCCACACCAGCATACCGGTATTGAGCAGGTAGGAAATCTCCAAGGTGTCCGGCTGAATCGACAGCGGAGAATTGATGCCGCGGCATGTGACGATCATCTGAATTGGGAGCCTGGCGCCGGCCCACATCGGGAAGTTTTCCATGGCGCGCATCGTTCCGGGACCGGCCGTTGTCGTAAAGACACGGGCTCCGCCGAAAGCGGCGCCTGCACATTGAGACATCACCGCAAATTCACTCTCG
>DATFCE010000312.1:0-2357 GCA_035253365.1 Nitrospiraceae bacterium | reverse complement strand
GGAATTCTTGTCCACCTCCTGCGCGCACGCATCCTGAAGATTCGCCAGCGGCGAGAGCATCGAGAGCCCAAGGACCAACAAAAGGGTTGCCACCGTAGCGCCGGCTTTCTTTAATGGCGGCGCGACAGGACTGGTCTCCTCCACCGGCTCGGCAACCCGTCGGGACAACAAGGTGTACACCACCGGCACGATGAACAAGGTCAGTGCCGTTGAGAACGTCAGCCCTCCGACGATGACGTACCCCAATTGCTGACGGCTTTCCGCGCCGGCGCCGGTGGCCAATGCCAATGGAACGGCGCCGAGAATCATCGCTGCCGTCGTCATGAGAATCGGCCGCAAGCGCAAGGTGGACGCCTCGACGATCGCGTCGAATAGGTCCCGCCCTCTCTCGCGCAACTGGTTGGCAAACTCCACGATCAGAATCGCATTCTTGCTCACCAGTCCCACCAGCATGACCATGCCGATCTGGCTGTACACGTTCAGCGTCGCGCCCATGAGCTTCAACGAGAGCAGAGCACCCGTCACCGCCAATGGGACGGACAGCAAGATCGTGAACGGATGAATGAAGCTCTCAAACTGCGCAGCCAACACCAAATAGATGATCAAAATCGCCAGACCGAACGTGATGTAGAGACTACCGGTGGATTCCTTGAACTCCTTGGATTCCCCGGCATACGTAATACGGGCGCCCGGCGGCAGCACCTCGCGGGCGGCGGATTCGAGATAGTCCAGAGCCTCCCCGAGCGAGACGCCGGGGGCAAGATTGGCCGTAATCGTGGCGGCCCGCATCTTATCGTAGTGATTCAGCTCGCGTGGGGCGACGGTCTCCTCTACGGTCACCAGGTTACTGAGCTGCACCAACGCCCCTTGATTGCCCCGCACGTAAATCCCGCTGAGGTCGGAGGGTTTGACGCGATCCTCGTCCCGCAGCTTGACGATCACATCGTATTCTTCGCCGGCGCGCTTGAACGTGGTGACTTCGCGCCCGCCCAGCAATGTTTCCAGAGTCCGTCCGATCTCGGCCACGGACACGCCGACGTCGGCGGTTTTGCTGCGATTGATATTGACCTCCAACTCTGGTTTGTTCAGCTTCAGATCGGAGTCCAGATTGACCAGACCGGGATAGGTCCCAATCTTGTCGAACAACTTCGTGACGTAGCTCTGGAGATCTTCATAGCTGGGACCGCCGATGACGAACTGCACCGGCGTTTTGATGAAATTTTGCCCGAGTGACGGCGGATTGATCGGAAACGCGAGGAATCCCGGAATGCCGAACATTTTCGGCGCCAGCTCGGCCACGATCTCCTGCTGCTTGCGGGTTCGTTCATCCCAGTCCTTCAGCATGGTAAAGCTCAACGCATTGGTGACCGGATTCGGCTTCTCCAAGCCGGGCGCCACGACCATGAAATATTTATCGATCTCCGGCACCTGATCGTACAACGCTTCCACCTGGCGGGTATACGCGTCGGTGTACGCGATCGTCGAGCCTTCAGGAGCAATCATCACGCCGACGTAGACTCCCCGATCCTCCACCGGCGCGAGCTCCGATTTCAGACCCATAAACAAAAAGTAACTGGCGATCGTGGCGACGACGCCCAGTCCGATCATGGCCCATCGCATTCCCAGGGCAGCGGTCAAAGCGCGCCGATAACCCCGGTTCATCCCCTCGAAGAGGCGCTCCGTCACCCGGTAGAACCACGTGTGGCCCGCGCGCGTGCGAAGGATTTTCGAACTCATCATCGGCGTGAGCGTGAGCGCGATAAAGCCCGAGATCAGCACGGAACCGGCTACCGCCAACGCAAATTCCGAGAAGAGCCGGCCCGTCGTTCCCGTCATGAATGCAATCGGCACGAAAACCGCGACCAGCGAGATGGTCGTCGCGACCACGGCAAAGCCGATTTCATTGCTGCCTTCCAATGCCGCCTGCCGCGCGGGCTGTCCTTCTTCGATCCGGCGGTGGATGTTTTCCAGCACGACGATGGCGTCATCGACGACCAAGCCGATCGCGAGAACTAAGCCAAGCAGGGTCAGCACGTTGATTGAAAATCCCAACGCATACATGATCGTGAACGTGCTGATGATCGATGCCGGGATCGCGACGGCCGGAATGATCGTCGCGCGGAGGCTGCGGAGGAAGATGAACGTCACCGTGACGACGAGCACGAGCGCGATGGCCATCGTCACGTACACTTCGTGGATGGATCGGTCGATGAAGATGGCGCTGTCGTAGGCCACCTCCAGTTTCATCCCTTCCGGAAGCGACTGAATGATGCCGGGCAGCTCGGCCTTGACGGCGTCCGCCACCGCGAGGGTATTGGCCTTGGACTGCTTCACCACGCCGAGCCCGACCGCGGTTC
>DATFCE010000311.1:0-6302 GCA_035253365.1 Nitrospiraceae bacterium | reverse complement strand
GATATCAAGAGGACAGCTTGCTGTTCACCGGCGAAGGGCAACGCCTGGAAGGAAGTTTCGTGAATTCTGCCGGAGCGTGGGGATCAATCACGGGGAAACGTATTGCCGCCTGCGGGAAGTAAGAGCGGTTGTCGGGCTTTTTGGCAAGTATCGTTTGCTCAATCTTTCATTTCTGCCATTGCTCTACTCCATGTCCATGTCCATGTCCATGTCATGTCCATGAAACACACGCTATCCTTGGCGAAGCGATTGGCGAGCCATCACGTAATCTAGACAGATTGTCCTAGACGGAAACCATGTCGCCCCTGCATTTTTAAAGTTTATCAATCGATTGGTGGTTCCGTGCCGACAAATCGTTCCGCCGCTTTTCCTGGAAGATGATGTCACGCATTTCGGTGTCCTAAAATTACATGGATTTACACATTCTCCGCTTACAGTACCAGGGCGTAACTCTTGCCTTGATACGTAATCGGGCGTGGTCAGGGTCTCGACAAAGGAGGTATCGATGAACGTGAGAAGTATCGGTGTCATGCTCGTGATGATCGTCATGACCGGCTGTTCGACCGGGAAAGATCTGGCGCAATCCACTCAAACCGGCAAAATTCATGATGTGAGAATCGGAGAATCGATCGAACCGCGGGAACTTGTAGTTCGAGTGGGAGACGAGGTGAGGTGGATCAATGCCCGGAATGCGCCGGTCCGCGTTGTCTTCGTGGACACACTGCTGGACAGGGTCGTCTGCGAAAAAGATTTCAAGCTCAAACCGAAGGCGACGTGGGCAACCATTCGCGCGAACGATTATGCGAGCCTGTGTTTTATGATGGCCGGCTCGTATATCTATAATGCCCGGATGCAGGCTCCGCTGCCCGGAGGTGAGATCAATACGGTGGGAAGGATTTTGGTGGAATCCCCCTAGAGGCCCGCGACCTGCAGGCGCAACAAGCCGGACAGATCTTCGATCGGATGGGCCGGTTGGATCGCATCGAGCATGGACGAATAGCTGGCGTCGAACGACACGGTGGTATGCAATTTCGGCGTATCGCGGCAAATCCACGTGAAGACGCTGCTCATCTTTGATGTGCTGCTGTCCATGAGCCCGTCGGTGCTGCGGGTCTTACTGTACAGGCCAAAGGCGGTCATCTTGAACACTGAGTTGGGCGCATAGCTCAGCAACACGGAAGCCGAAGGAGTGTCGAGCCGAACTCCGGTCCATCGTTGTTGATCGGCTCGCAGGCTGACGCTGGGCGCGATGGTAATCCGTTCGGTAGGACGGTACGAGCCGCTCAACGCATGCATCAAGCCGACAGTCTCACCATCTTCTCTTAATTGGTCGATGTTCACTGAATATGTGGAGAGCAACCGTGCCGTCCACTTCATCTTGACAAACGACACCGCCGCTTCAACCGAATTCATCAAATTGCGCTGAGCCGCTACTCCGATCGGTTCCAACGAACTCCAGAGGGAATCCCGGGCGTAGGAAACGGACAACTCGGGCCAGGCAGGAAAAGCAATCGCCAGCGTCGTTTTGTTCTGCGTTCCAGACACACGGGGGCGGCGGGGATCGCGATCCAGGTTATTCCACCGTTCCGTAACGGCAGTCCTGAGACGGACTATCCCGGAGTTCCATTCACCCCACACTTCTCTCGTTCCCTGATCTTGTATCGTGGTGCTGAATCCTTCCCCCGCCACCCGATAACTGACGCCATACTTCAAACCATGTTGCATTCCGGTCAGTCCGAACCGGATTAGGCGATATTGCAACATATTTCCGTTATCGGAGGCACCCTGCGTGGATGGACGACTATCAGTCACTTCTCCTTCGCCTTGCACGCGCCCGGACAACCATGACGTATTCATCAAGACGCTCAATGTTTGTTTATCGGGAACGCCGGATAGAATATTTTTCAAGGAGTCCGCTCTAGTGGATTGTTTCCGAAAGATCGTCTTGAATGACACATCATGGAACCCATCCAGACGCGAGACCGACTCGGTGCTGGAAAGGCTTTGAAGCTGAGGGAGATCAGTCGCAGAAGAGTCAAGTGTCAACAAACAAAGAGGGAAAAGGAGAGCGGGAATTGTTGGCAGCTTTCTGATCAGGTAAGGCCTTTCCCGTCGAATGTCCGCTTGTCGGCATTTCCGAAGTCCAAAATGATGTCGCGTCCTTTCCAACCGGCCGACAGTTAATATAGTTAAATCTGCGTACACCACTTACAGCAATCGAAGTGCCATTCCGAGCGCTCATTTTCCCGCCTCGCCTCGCCTCAGAAAGACGGATTTTTCCAGGCAAAGCGACTCCATCATCTCCCGACGTCTTCTTCTTCAATGTCGCCAGCATGAGAACAATTTTGTTCATTGCAACCAAAAAAATGTTACATAGGCATAGTTCAATTTACTTATGCATCATACGTGGCCGACTTCGACGGCGCTGAGCCGCTTCTTCAAGATGGATGATTGTGGGCCGAACTCACTAGGCTCGGCAGAGCACGACGCTTCACCAGCAAGTTGTTGCGCCTTTCACCTTGATTTTCGAAGCTTTTCTGCTATCGTTTTGACGCTTCAGCCATCATAGAACCGTGCGGCGGAGACAGCATGGAAGCGAAGGTAGCGCCTGAAAATGTTCAAGAACTCCAGCAAAAGATCGCGCATGCCGAAGAGGTCAAACGGATTTCCAACCAAATCCACGCGGCAAAGGATCTTGATCAAATCCTGCTCGAACTGAACAAAGACATCCTGAGCCTCTTCGACGCCGACGAACTCACCCTGTACGCAGTCGATCCCGAGAGAAAGGAAATCTTTTCCAAAGTCCCGCATGTGGACGGGGTCGAAGAAATGCGAGTTCCTATCAGCGAGCAAAGTCTCGCAGGTTTTACGGCCAAGTATCTTCGACCGGTCAATATCAGCGATGCGTACAACAAAACGGAATTGAGCCGCCTCCATCCAGCCCTTTCGCATGATTCCGCCTGGGACAAGAAGACCGGCTTTCCGACAAAACAGGTGCTGACCTACCCCATTGTGGCCGAGAACAAATATTTGATGGGCGTCGTTCAGCTCGCCAACAAGAAGAGTGGCGGGCGATTTACGAAAAAGGACGAAGAGTGGGTCGCGGAAATCGCGAAGAGCCTCGGGATCGCGTTTTTCAATCTTCGCAAACTCACAAAAAAAACGCTTACCAAGTTCGATCATCTGGTGGCGGGCAACCGTATCACGCAACAAGAGTTGGATGCCGCAATCGCCGAATCCCGGAAAGGGCAGGCCGACATCGAAACGCTTTTAATTGAGAAATACAAGGTATCCAAAACCGATATCATCAAATCGTTAAGCCAATTCTATCAATGCCCTCACGTCGAGTATGACGACCGAATCATCATCGACCCCGACCTGCTCAAAAACCTGAATCTGGATTATCTGAAAAAGAGCTTTTGGATTCCGTTTAAGCGAAACAAAAACATCGTCGAAATCCTGATCGACGATCCCAATGATCTGGGCCGCGTGCAAGACATCCAACGAATGTTTCCGGGCCAAAGCATCCGGTTTGCCGTCGGGTTGCGACGGGACATCGCCCAGTTCCTTCGCGTGTCCACCGGACAGGCTCCGACTTCGGCCGCCGTCGAATCGGGATCGATCAGCGACATTCTCGGGGAGCTGGTCAATGAAGCGCAGCAAGAGCAACAGGCTGAGGCGGCTGCCGCGGCCGGGGTGGATGAAAACGACAACGCCATCGTGCGGCTGGCCAATAAGATCATCGGTGACGCCTATCGGTCCGGCGTGTCCGATATCCACATCGAACCCTATGGTGAAAAGCGGGAGACGCTGGTTCGCTTTCGAATCGATGGATCATGCTCCGAGTACATGAAGATCCCATCGAGCTATCGCCGCGCGATCGTGTCCCGTTTAAAAATCATGGCCAGTTTGGATATTGCCGAGCGCCGCAAGCCGCAAGACGGCAAGATTAAATTCAAGGTCGGAGACGGGAAAGAAATCGAACTCCGCGTGGCCACCGTCCCCACGGCCGGATACAACGAAGACGTGGTCATGCGGATTTTGGCCGCCAGTGAGCCTTTGCCGCTTGAAAAAATGGCCTTCACCGAGCGTAACTTGCGGGAACTGAAGAACATCGCCGAAAAGCCGTACGGCATCATTCTATCGGTCGGGCCCACGGGATCGGGCAAAACGACCACGCTCCATGCCGTCCTCGGATATATCAACAAGCCGGAGCGCAAGATCTGGACGGCAGAAGACCCGGTCGAGATCACGCAGTACGGCCTGCGGCAGGTCCAAGTTCAACCGAAGATCGGGTTTACTTTCGCCATGGCGATGCGGGCATTCCTGCGTGCCGATCCGGACGTCATCATGGTCGGAGAAATGCGGGACAAGGAAACCGCCGATACGGGTATCGAGGCTTCGTTGACCGGTCACCTGGTCTTCAGCACGCTTCACACTAACAGCTCGGTCGAAACGATCACCCGGCTGCTGGACATGGAATGCGATCCCTTCAGTTTCGCGGACGCGATGTTGGGGGTGCTGGCCCAACGACTTTGCAAACGGATCTGTAAAGACTGCAAAGAGGACTATCACCCGACACAAGCCGAATACGATGAGTTGGTCCAAGGGTACGGTACCGCCTATTGGGAGAAGCTCGGCGTGACGTACCACAGCGGCTTCAAACTTTCTCGAGGAAAAGGCTGCGAAGCCTGCAATAAGACCGGGTTCAGAGGACGAATCGGTTTGCATGAACTCTTGCTCGGCACCGACCGCATGAAACGCCTGATCCAATCGAAAGCCAAGACCGAAGAGATGCTGAAGATCGCCCTCGAAGAAGACATGACGACCTTGGTGCAGGACGGGATTCTCAAGGTGCTACAGGGATTGACGACGTTTAAACAGGTCAAGGCCGTCGCCATCAAATAGCCTCCCCATCTCAGTTCATCATCCACCCACTTCCTCGGCTCTATCCCAAATCCCATACCGGTTCTTGGAAACAGACAGCAGAGAAGCGTGATGCGCACGCCGTGTAGGCAAAAAGCTAGAGCTTGAGGAAGTTGCGGAGCAGGTCTTTACCGGCCGTCGTGAGGATGGACTCCGGATGAAATTGGACCCCCTCAATCGGCAGCGCGCGGTGCCGGAGCCCCATGATCTCGCCTTCATCCGTTTCGGCCGAGATGTCGAAGCAGTCAGGCACCGTCGCACGATCGACCAGCAAGGAGTGATAGCGGGTCGCCTCGAAGGGATTCGCCAGATTCTGGAAAATGGTCTTTCCATCGTGGCGTATGAGAGATGTTTTGCCGTGCATCAATCGCTGAGCGCGAATCACGGTGGCTCCAAATGCGACCGCCAATGATTGATGGCCCAGACAGACACCGAGCAGCGGCAATCGGCCGGCAAAATGCCGGATCACCGCAACCGACACACCGGCTTCATTCGGGGTGCATGGGCCTGGAGAAATGACAATCCGTTGGGGCTGTAGCGATTCCATTGCCTCGATCGTAATCTTGTCGTTCCGGTACACCCGCACATCCTCACCCAACTCGCCGAAGTACTGAACGAGGTTATAGGTAAACGAATCGTAATTGTCGATCATCAACAGCATAATGCGCTCAACTGGCGATCATCCCTGAAGCCTCATTCCAGCCCCTTTTCAGCCAGCTCGATGGCTCGCATCATCGCGCGCGCCTTGTTGCAGGTTTCCTCATACTCCAAGTCGGGTTGGGAATCCGCGACAATGCCCGCGCCGGCTTGGATATAGGCTTGCCGCCCCTTAATGACGATCGTCCGGATATTGATGCAAGTATCCAGGTTGCCCGAAAACCCAAAGTAGCCCACGGCGCCGGCGTAGGGACCACGGCGCGTCGGCTCGAGTTCCTCAATAATTTGCATCGCCCGCACCTTTGGTGCTCCTGAAACGGTACCGGCAGGGAAACACGCCCGCATCACGTCATAGCCCGTCCGATCTGTATCGAGTTGCCCATTCACTTGCGAGACCAAGTGCATGACATGCGAGTACCGCTCGACGTTCATAAAGCCATCGACCTGAACCGTGCCCTTTCGCGCGATACGTCCGAGGTCGTTTCGGCCGAGATCGACCAGCATGACATGCTCGGCTCGCTCTTTCTCATCTGCGAGAAGTTCGTGTTCCAGCCGACGATCCTGCTCTTCCGTCGTACCCCGCCGGCGTGTGCCGGCGATGGGCCTCACCGACACCCGTCCCTCTTCGCATCTGACCAATGTTTCCGGAGAAGAGCCGACCAGCTCCACCCCGCCGACACGGAGGTAGTACATGTACGGCGACGGATTGATCACGCGCA
>DATFCE010000310.1:0-3272 GCA_035253365.1 Nitrospiraceae bacterium | reverse complement strand
AAGGAATGAAAGCGAGACCGGAGCGCAGGCATTCGGGGATCACGTCGTGTTCGGGCTCGCGGTGCAAGAGGCTGTATTCATTCTGCACGCTGATGAACCGCGCCGCGCCGTCGCAGACCGCAGCCTCCGCCGCGCGCAGTTGCTCCACCGAGAAATTCGAGCAGCCGATCTCTCGCGCCTTCCCGGCCCGCACAAGGTCATCGAGCGTGCTCAGCGTGTCTTCAATCGGCACCTCCGGATCAGGCTGGTGGAGCTGATAGAGATCGATACAGTCGGTTCCAAGCCGGCGCAAACTATCCTCGATCGCCCGGCGGATGTACTCCGGCTTCGCGCCGCGCCGGGTGTGATCCACTTCCATGCCGAATTTCGTGGCGACCACCACGTCACGGCGGCGATCGCTTAGCGCACGGCCCAAAAACTCCTCACTTTTCGTGCCGCCGTAGATATCGGCCGTATCGAAGAAGGTAATGCCCGCATCCAGCGCCGCGTGCACGACAGCCGCGGACGCGCCGGCATCGAGGCGCCGTCCGAAGTTATTACAACCCAACCCGATCACCGAGACGCTGAGCGATCCAATCTTTCGTGTGTCCATGTCGTTCCTTCTTTGTTACTGAAGATCGGTTACTATAGACTCCGTCCCAACGTTAAATTTTTTAGTTTCACACTACAAGTCGGTATTCGGCTGACAGGCTATGCCGCTAGGGCGGATATCGAAGAAATGCCTGGCGCCTCAGCCGGCTGTCATGTCACAGTACGGATCGACTCACATCCATCGCGGCACCTCACCTGGAATGGAATTCTCATGGCTGTCGAAGTGAAGGTTGGGCCCCCGGTTGTCACGATTAATCATGGCCATACGTTTCTTGTCTCCGAGTTCGACGGATCGGTCACCCATGCATCCGATCAAGGACTCTACTGCCGGGATACGCGCTATATGAGCCGCTACCAGCTCTATATCGATGGCAACCCCTGGACACTGTTGAATTCCAGCGCGATTGCGTACTGGGCCTCCCGCGCCTATCTCGTGAATCCCGCAATGACCACGGACCAGGGCGTCATGGCGTCCGGCATCGTCGGACTGGTGGTGACTCGCGCGGTCTCGGACGCCTTTCACGAAGATCTCGATATTCGAAACTATAGTCCGCATTCCCTGCGCTTTACCCTCGAGATACTGATCCGGTCCGATTTTGCCGACATCTTTGAGGTCAAGGATAAAAGTTTGACGCGACGCGGGCACATCGAGACGCGCTGGAACAGCGCGGCGCAGCAATTGGTCACTCGCTATGAGCATGGGGATTTTAGCCGCTCCTTGATCATGCATCTTACGCGCGCGACCTCCGCGGCCGCGTATGGCAACGGCCGTATTAATTTCACCATCGATCTGAGCCCCCACAGTACATGGCACTGCTGCTGCCACTACGACCTGGTGGAAGACGAGGCGCTGCCGCGAACGGTTCACCACTGTGCCACGGCGTTTGACGCCTCGGACACCGCGCGGAGCCTGGTCCGGTGGCACGACGCCACTACTCAAGTGACCACGTCCAATGAAGAGTGGTATCGACTGTATCGGCAATCCGTTGAGGACATGGCGGCCTTGCGTCTGCCATACGATGAGGCCGGTTCCGGGGCGTTTGTTCCGGCGGCCGGCGTGCCCTGGTTCGTGAGCGTCTTTGGTCGAGACAGCTTGATTGTGAGTCTGCAAAATATGGCGGTGTACCCCGGATTCGCGCTCGGCACACTGGAACGCTTAGCGGACCTGCAGGCGACCGAGATTGATGATTACCGAGATGCCGAGCCGGGCAAGATGCCGCATGAACTGCGGTCGGGTGAACTGGCCCACTTCCGTCGTATCCCGCATGTGCCCTATTACGGCACGGCGGACGCGACGATCCTCTATATCATTACAGTACACGAAGCCTGGAAATGGCTGGGCGATGACATCCTTTTCCCGAATCTCAAGGATGTGTTGAAAAAATGCGTGCAGTGGATAGACCGGTATGGCGACCGCGACGGAGACGGGTTTCAAGAGTATCAGACGCGTTCGACGCAGGGCTATGAAAATATGGCGTGGAAGGACGCGGGGGACGCGGTGATGTACCCCGACGGCTCGCCGGTGAAAGGCCCCAAAGCGCTCTGCGAGCTGCAAGGGTACGTCTTTGACGCGAAGCGACGGCTCGCGGAGGCGGCGGACTACTTCGGCGAGTCCGCATGGGCCGAGCAATTACGCAGGGAGGCGGCAGCTCTGCAAGCACAGTTTGAGGAGCGCTTCTGGTGTGGCGACGTGGACTATTACGCCTATGCGCTGGATGGAGACAAGCAGCCGGTGAAGACCATTGCCTCGAATGCCGGCCACTTGCTGTGGAGCGGGATCGTCCGTCCCGATCGCGCGGAACGGGTGGTTCGGCGACTGATGCAGCCGGACATGTGGAGTGGATGGGGTATTCGGACGTTATCTGAGAAAAATCCCGCGTACAATCCCTTTTCCTATCACAATGGGTCGGTGTGGCCGCACGACAATGGGATTATCGCCATGGGGTTTAAGCGGTATGGATTTGCGAAGGAAGCGGCGATGATTGCGCGCGATATCAGCGAGGCCGGCAGTTATTTCAGCTTCCATCGGTTGCCCGAACTCTATGCAGGTGTCAAACGTGCGGATGGGACCTTCCCGGTCCAGTATCTGGGCGCCAATGTGCCGCAGGCATGGGCCGCGGGCAGCGTCTTCCATCTGCTCCGAGCCATACTGGGACTGGACGCAAATGCTCAGACACAGCAGCTCATCGTCAATCCCGTCCTCCCGAAATGGTTGCCGGACATCACCCTTCGTCGCCTCAGAGTCGGCAAAGCGACGATCGACCTTCGGTTTTGGCTGGAAGGCGATATGACGCGGTATGACGTGCTGTCGGTGGAGGGAAAGTTAAGGGTCGCCGAACACCAAAGCGATAGAGCCCCAAGCCGCCGTGACCACGGACCTGAAGGATGACACCTCTACGGTCGCGGTTTTGGTTGGGTGGATGCTCACCTTCTTGCTTCAGCGTTTCTCACAGGTGCACATTTGTACTTTTGGACAAGCCCTTCCAAAGAGCAGCGGCTACATTGAATATTTCAGAATAAAGACGAGTGAAGAGATCACTCCCACGAATAAACCAGAACGGAAGTATTCTTTTTTAATGGTGACGCTTCAAGTTTTCGTAAGTAAATGAGTTCCGTGCAAGCTTCAGGATCACGTTCTTATCGCAGCTACTTTAGGCATAGTAGTAGCCTGTAACGACTGA
>DATFCE010000309.1:0-5953 GCA_035253365.1 Nitrospiraceae bacterium | reverse complement strand
AGGCGGTCGCATTCGGGGGAAAGGCGATTCGGCACGCCGATCTGGAATCGCTCTTGGGCGCTGTCCCGCGCGAGCAGGTTCGCGCGCTGATCTCAGCCGTCATTGCGCAAGATAGTCCGGCAGCGTTGCGTATTATTGCGCAGCTCTTGGAATGCGGTCACGATCTGCGCGCGTATTGCAGCGAATTCGTCGAGCATGTGAGAAACCTTCTGGTCGCCTCCGTGGTGCCCGGTACGCCGGCAGCCGATGGGTGCCGGCATCTCCATGGATTAATCGACTTGGCGGACGAAGACCTGCGGCAGATCGTCGCCGACGCCAAGGGTCTGACGGCGGACCAACTTCAGGAGCTCTTTCGCATTTTCTCCCAAGCCGAAGATGCCATTCGGGCAAGCCCGCATCCCCGGTTCATGCTCGAAGCCGCAGCGGTGCGCGCAACTCGGTTGTGGGGATCTTCTACCGTCTCCCGAGCAACGGGTGAGTCGCTCAACGATCCCAAATCTTCCGTCCGGCACGAGAGGACAAGTCCCCCGCAGGCCGCCGGCCCCACAAGCACGGTTGCGTCGTTATCTTCCCCGGCAATGGCGAAACCGACCCGTGTTTCGTCTCCGCATGATGAACCGGCGACGTCAGCCCCGGCTTCTTTCGATTCCCCTCCTTCTCAATCCGCCGCTCGCGCTTCGACATCCATTGATCAACCCACGCACGCGGTGCCCGCTCCCGCTCAATCGCCCGCCGGCCCTCTCGGCGAACCGCAGTCCGCCCGGCCATCTCAGGAATCTACGGTGGCTGACGTGACGCTTGTCTGGGAACAGGTCGTGGACCGAGTCGAACGCCGGCATCCCAGCATCGGCGCATTTTTAGCGACGGGAACGCTCCTCACGATCGAAGGCAATCAGGTGACCGTCGGCTATCCCAAGACTGCCTCGATCGCGCTGACTAGAATCCAGAAGGAGGAGACGCTGCAGATGGTATCCGGTATCTGCACCGAGCTTGCCGGCCGGTCCGTTCGGCTTCGCGTGGTCGAGCTGATAGAGGGTCAGACCGCTCCGCCGAGCCTCGTGCAACTGCGCGCCGCAAAGAAACAAAGCCACAAGCAGTCCCAACTGGATCAAGCGCGGTCCCATCCGCTCGTCAAACAGGCATTGGAAATCTTCGGGGGCGATGTGATTGAGGTTCGGCAGACAGCACCACAAGAGGAGACACGCTGATGTCAAAAAACCCGTTCGGCAATATGGGCAATCTCATGAAGCAAGCCCAGGCGATGCAGGAACAATTGGCTAAAATCCAGGAAGAAGCGGCGCAGAAAACCGTCGAGGGCACGGCGGGAGGCGGAATGGTGACGGTGACGGCCAACGGAGCCTTGACGATCATGTCGGTGAAAATCGACCCCGAAGTTTTCAAATCCGGCGATGCCGACATGCTGCAAGATTTGATTGTGGCCGCGGCCGGCGAAGCTCACCGCAAAGCGAAGGACATGATGGCCGAAGAAATGAAGGCGGTGACAGGTGGGATGCGCATCCCCGGCCTGATGTAGTCACACGCAACTGTCAATGGGCATGGATCAAAACGGGCTGCTGACGCGGCTCATCCGCGAGCTTGTCAGGCTGCCGGGCATTGGGCAGAAGACCGCACAGCGGCTCGCTTTCCATATTCTCAAGACTGAACCGGAGGAAGCGCTTCGGCTGTCGGACGCGATCCGCGCGGTCAAAGAGGGCCTGGCGTTTTGCCGCCAGTGCCGGAACATCGCCGAAGGCGAACTCTGCGAGTTTTGTCTCGATCCGAAACGCGATCAGACGAAAATCCTGGTCGTCGAAGAGCCGAGCACCCTATACGCCGTCGAGCGCGCAGGCGGTTTTCGAGGCCTGTACCATGTTCTGCTGGGCACCCTGTCTCCTCTTGACGGCATCGGTCCCTCGGACATCCGCGCACAGGACCTGGTCGATCGCGTGAAACCCGGCGGGGTTCAGGAAGTCATCCTTGCGACGAATCCGACGATCGAAGGAGAAGCCACGGCGATTTATCTCACCAAACTCATCAAGCCGTATGGCGCACGGGTGTCGAGAATCGCTTACGGCATTCCGGTGGGAATGGATATCGAGTACGCCGATGAAGTCACCCTGATCAAATCCATTGAAGGTCGCCGTGAACTCTAATCGTTCGACATGGGTGCGGCATGCCGACCATCTCAACCCATGCATTGACGGTCGGTCGGCGGACTGCTATAGTGGCGCATTTTCTGTCCAAGCCTGAGAGGGATCGATGCCAAAAAGCGCAACAAAAGCAGCCAAGCCCAAGCATGCTGCGAAGCGTGGGGGAAAAGAGAAGAAGCCGGCCGGCGGCCGGTACGGCAGCATTCGCGCCGATCTCCAACGCCAGCGTCTCGAACTCTTGGCTGAAGCCGGTGAAGCGTTGACGAATCGGCAAGAAATCGAGGCCTTTCCGGACCTCAGCGATCAAGCCACGGCGGAAGTGGATCAGAACTTTGAGCTTCGCCTCAAGGAACGCCACCAAAAATTGCTGAAGAAAATAGACGAGGCGCTCGATCGCATGGCCACAAACACCTATGGGATCTGTGAACGCTGCGGCGAGGAGATCCCGTTCAAGCGGTTAAAGGCTCGGCCGGTGACCACGTTGTGTATTGAGTGCAAGACGCAGCAGGAGCAGGAAGAAAA
This sequence comes from Nitrospiraceae bacterium, assembly GCA_035253365.1. GTDB lineage: Bacteria > Nitrospirota > Nitrospiria > Nitrospirales > Nitrospiraceae > DATFCE01. Next base: position 3,281 of record DATFCE010000309.1, on the reverse strand, counting down.
AATACGCCGGTAGATCGCCTCTATCGGCGCAACGCCTTAATCCGCTCGCGGGCGCGCGCCGCGCGCGCCTCTTCTTCGGGAATTCCTTGGACCAACGCCAGATACGTTTCGTACTCCGACACCGCGCGCTTGCCGTTCACGGGTTCATACGCTTCCGCAAGATTGTACCGGGCAATGGGGTAATTCGGCCGTAGTGTCACGGCCTTCTCCAGCAACTTCATCGCATTCTCGCGATCGCCCAGTTTGGCGAAGACGTTCCCCAAGTTATTCAGGACCTCAGGCGTGTTCGGCCGCAACCGCAACGATTCTTCCATCTCGGCCTTCGCTTCTTGCAGCCGGCCCTGTCCCTCCAACGCCAACCCCAACCGATGGTGAGCTTCGGCGATCCAGACCTTATCCGTAAAACCGTGGGACAGAGCCTTTCGATAGGCGTCCGCGGCCAGGTCGTAATTCCGGGATCCGCAATAGGCTAAGTGCGCGGTTTGCCCTCTGGCAAATTGCTGAAGCGCGGGAAACGATTCTTTCGTTTCGGCGCCCTTCCATCCCGGAGCCGGATGACTCTTGTCCTTCCGGTCGCCTCCCATGCGAACAATAAACTCGTCGCGGTACGGCGAAAGTAATGTCGTATAGGGGTCAACCGCAAAAGAGGCCATCAACAAAATCGGATCGCGTATCTCGCCTCGTGTGACATACTGCGTGGTGGTTTTTTCATCACCGGTCATGTAGAGGACACTACTGTCTAGACTGCCTTCACCGGGCAACGCGGCGACGGTCAGGTAAAATTCGAGCGCGGGTTTCAGCTCGGAGAGCGTGTGACGCAACACCGGATAGGGCTTCAGGTTCAGACCAGATGGGAACAGAAACAAGGCACCCACCAGAAAGCCGTCTTCATCAAAGAAGTAGGATTCCTTCGCTCCCGTTTCACTCCCGCCTCGTGAGAGGCGAATTTCTTCTCCGCTTCCCCACGCCTCGCGATGAAGATCTCGGTCCTGATGTCCGGTTAAGAACGCTTCCTTCCGATCGCACAGATGCGCTGACTTCAGCAGAGTTAAATCGGTAGCGGACGGAGGCAGTTGAGATCGCGGCGATGTTTCAGCGCAACCGGGAAGCAAAACCGCAAGCGACAAAAAGGCTAGAAGAGCGACGCGGCACGATCTTTCAAGGAAGTCCTGCCTGAAGTCCATGCTTTGCTGGAGACCTCGCTGTCGAATAGCCTACAGTAGCATGAACCCTCACGCCGAGTCCAAGACGCACCGAGGGGGTCGTTTCCGACGGAAACGACCCCTCAACATTATCTCTAGAGCAGCGGTTTAGTAATTTCCGTAATCGCGATTGGGACGTTGGGCATGAAGCGTCGCATCTTCCGGCGTGAACCCGAACAGGCTGGGATAGCTGGACGCCAGGGTGTACAACGGCCGATTGACGACATAATCGAGCGCCACGCCGACGGGGTTTAAAATGAACCCCAGCCAACGAAACGGATTGTCGTCCACCGGGGAGGCAGCCACCGGATCTGAATAGATATACGCGAGGCTGTCGAGCGGCCATGCGCCCCCGATTTGTTGAGCCTGCGTCTGCTGCACGTCATGATGCCCGGCGCAGCCACCGACAAATAAGATTACCATCGCCATCACTCCCAGAAGCACTCGAAGCGTCGGCATCTCGCACCTCACTTTCGAAGTCTGTGATCCGTCAAAATCAGATGGAGTCTACCGCTGAAGGACGGTTTTGTCCAACCATATCCGGTGGGAAGCGGGCGGAGCCGCAACGAGGAACGATGGTGGGCGATACTGGTATCGAACCAGTGGCCTCTTCCGTGTGAGGGAAGCGCTCTCCCACTGAGCTAATCGCCCACCCCGCGGCACTCTAACATAGGGACATGGGGCAGTCAACGAACGCCGCGTCCATATTGATTGGACCATCATTGGGCCATCGCTTGACATCCTTTTCGCACGCTCCTTACAATGCCTCCACGGAGATGCGATGCGTGATGATGTGGTGGTGATTGGAGGAGGCCTTGCAGGATCGGAAGCGACCTGGCAAGCCGCCAATCACGGGGCTCGAGTGACGCTGTACGAAATGCGTCCCAAGGAGCCGACTCCCGCCCATAAGACCGGGAACCTTGCCGAACTGGTTTGCTCCAATTCACTGGGATCGGATGACGTCCTAAACGCGCCCGGTATTCTCAAGGCGGAAATGCGGCGCTTAAACTCGCTTATTCTCAGCGCCGCGGACGAAGCCCGCGTTCCGGCCGGCTCGGCGCTGGCCGTAGACCGAGACCAGTTTTCTCAGCGGATCACCCGCGCCCTTGAAGCGCACCCGAATGTCCGTATCCTCCATGAGGAGGTAAAAGATATTCCTAGAGATTGCATCTGCATCATCGCCACGGGTCCTTTGACGTCCGATAACATGGCCGCCTCCATTCGCGCTTTGACACATTCCGACAGCTTGTACTTTTTTGACGCGATCTCCCCGATCATCGACGCAGACTCCATCAATATGGACGTGGTGTTCAAAGCCTCTCGCTACGAGAAGGGCGGCGCGGACTATCTCAATTGCCCGATGGACGAACCCGCGTATTTAGCGTTTTATGACGCGCTGTTGAAATCAGACAAAGTCCAGCCGAAAGAATTCGAGAAGACTCCCTATTTTGAAAGCTGTATCCCAATTGAAGTGATGGCGGAGCGCGGACCGCAAACGATGGCGTTCGGTCCGCTTAAACCAGTCGGGCTGGAGGACCCTCGGACCCATGCACGTCCCCATGCGGTCGTTCAGCTCAGAGCCGAAAATGTCCACGGCACGGCCTACAATATGGTGGGCTTTCAAACGAAGCTGACCTATCCCGAACAGCGCCGCGTCTTTCGCATGATTCCCGGGTTGGAGCAGGCGGAATTTCTTCGGTATGGAAGCCTGCACCGCAACACGTTCCTAAATTCGCCGCTTCTTCTGAAAGACACCTTGCAGTCGAAGGTTCGAGGCACGGTGTTCTTTGCTGGACAGCTGGTCGGCGTAGAAGGGTATACCGAGTCCGCGGCGATGGGTGGCTTGGCCGGCATCAATGCGGCGAGAGGACTGCGCGGACTGCCGCTCGTGACGCCGCCGTCTGCAACTGCCCATGGCAGCCTGATCAATTACCTCACGGCCAGCGACTCGCGTCACTTTCAACCGATGAATACCAACTACGGCCTGTTTCCGCCGCTGCCAATCCGCATCAAGGACAAGGCGGAGAAACGCCGCCGGATCGGCCTGCGGGCGCTGGAGGATTTTGATGCATGGAAGAC
>DATFCE010000308.1:0-4553 GCA_035253365.1 Nitrospiraceae bacterium | reverse complement strand
CACGCTCACGTTGCCCATTCCTTTCCTTCGGTCCGACTGCATCCGCCTAAGATGCCTGCAACGCCTCGGTGTTTTCAACCCATCCGCGGCCTCGGGTGAGAGCCAGACGGAAAAGCCGACGGGCCCTCATACAACGGCCGGACAGATTGCACCGCCGACACGCGGAAGGCTATGATGCGCCATGGCACGATGGTCTTCCGATCAGTCGGGCGGGATGAGCCTGCAGACCAAGGTCTCCGTGGTCGTGCTGCTCATTGTCGTCATCTCGGCGGCGTTTGGCGAATATATCGATCGGGGATACGTCTCGGAGGTGGCGCGCGGCAACTTTCACGAAGAGATGATGGCGGTGGTCCGGCAGATCGGCGCGAGCATCACGACGCCGTTCGAGCTTCGCAACCACACCATGCGCGAGCGCGAGCTGGATCGGCTCATGGCGACCCGGCCCGATCTGATCGATGTCGCGATCTATGCCTTCTCGCCGGTTCAGCCGGGACAGTTGGCCCTGGTCGCCACCGCGGGGAGCACCATGCTGCCGGCGCTGGAGCTGGCCCCGGCCTTGGCGCAGCGCGCGCTGGCGACCTCCCGCGCCGTCAGCGCCCCTCAGCACAATCTGCATCGGCTTCAAACCGCGGCGCCGATTTCGCTCGAAGGCAAAGTCGTCGGCGCCGCCTATGCTGAGTTTACGACCGCGCAGTTCGACGAGGTGCTTGAATATCAGCGCCGCTTGTCGATCACGCGCCGGCTCTTGACCGGGGGCGTCATCGTGCTCGCGATCAATCTCTTTCTCTATTGGTACGTGCACCGGCCGGTCCGCGCGCTGCTGAGCGCCGTCAAAGCGGTCACGCAGGGCACCATGACCGCCACGGTCCCGGTGCACGGCAAGGATGAGATCGGCAAGCTCGCGGGCCGCTTCAATATCATGGTTGAACGGATTCGCACGACCACCAAAGAAAATAAGGAACTGTACGAGGCGTTGCAACGCGCTCATGACTGCCTGCAGATCAAGGTCGAGGAGGCGACGGCGGAAGTCTGGCAAAAAAACCGCGAACTGGCCCGCACCAACGAGTTGCTCTCCAGCGCCCAGCGCGACGCCGCGCGGGCTCAACGACTGTCGGTGATCGGCCAGTTGGCCGCGACGGTGGCTCATAAGATCGGGACGCCGCTGACCGCGCTCTCCGGCCACATTCAACTGTTACAAGAAGACCCCAATCTGACATCCGAAGCCCGGCGGCGGCTGCATACCGTGGAGCGGCAGATCGAGCAAACATCGCGAATTATCCAGGACCTTCTCATCTACGCCCGCAAGCCTGAGCCGGTCATGGCGCCGCTGGATTTGAACGCCTGCGTGGACGAATGCCTGGCCCTGTTGCGTCCCGAGATCGACCGCCAGAACGTCATGCTGGTCGCGGATCTCGATGCGGCGGTGGGGAAGGTCGTAGGGGATCAACAGCAGCTTCAAGAAGTCTTCTGTAACCTCATCGACAACGCGCTGGACGCCATGCCGCAGAGCGGCACGCTGACTGTGCGAAGCCGCCTGATGCCCGCATCAAAACCCGGCGGCGATGAAGGCCGCTGCGTCGTCGAAATCGCCGATACGGGGCAAGGGATCGCGCCGGAGCTGAAGGACCAGATTTTCCAACCGTTCTTCACGACGAAACGAGCGGGGCGCGGCACGGGGCTCGGCCTGGCCATCGCCATGGAAACGATTCGCGCGCACGAGGGGTCTTTGACCGTCGAAAGTGAACCCGGCAAGGGAGCGCGGTTCATCGTTCAGTTGCCGATTTCGGGAGGATAGCGATGCTGCACGACTCACACGTACTGATCGTCGATGACGACAATGAAACCCTCGAGCTGCTCCGTGAGATCGTCAGCAAGGAGGGCTATCAAGTGGAAACCGCCGAGAACGGCCAGATGGCCCTGGAGAAGATGTCCCAACACAAGCCCGACGTCGTGATTAGCGACTTACACATGCCGGGCATGGATGGACTGGCGCTGATGGCGGAGATCAAGGTTCGCACGCCCGAGGTTCTCGTCATCCTGCTCACCGCGTACGGCTCGCTGAAAACCACGGTAGACGGCATCAAGGCCGGCGCGTTCGATTACCTCAGTAAGCCGTTCATCGTGGACGAAATCCGACTGGTCGTCAGGCGGGCCTTGGAGCACAAACACGTTCTGACGGAAAACCAAGCCTTAAAGGAACAACTCCGCGATCGGTACCGCTTCGATAACATTGTCGGCAGCAGTCCCGCCATGGTCGCCGTGTACAAGCTCATCGCGCGTGTTGCGCAAACCGACAGCACGGTTCTGCTCCAGGGCGAAAGCGGGACCGGGAAGGAATTGGTCGCGCGGGCCATTCATCTGAACAGCGCCAGAAGCTCTGGTCCATTCGTGACGGTGGACAGCGGCGCTCTGACCGAGACCCTGCTCGAATCCGAATTGTTCGGCCATGAGCGGGGATCATTCACGGGGGCCGTCACCATGAAGAAAGGCCTGTTGGAAAAAGCCCATCTCGGCACGTGCTTCTTCGATGAAATGGCCAATATCTCGCCGACTCTCCAAAGCAAATTGCTGCGGGTACTTCAAGAGCGGGAGGTGAGGCGCGTCGGCGGCGGCGCGCCGATGACCGTCGATGTCCGTATGATCGCCGCGTCGAATAAAGATTTGAAGCCCCTCGTGGAGGCGGGGACCTTTCGGGAAGATCTGTACTATCGGTTGAATGTCGTCACGATCACCATTCCACCGCTGCGCGAGCGGCCCGAGGACATTCCCGTGCTGGCGCAATTTTTCGTGCAAAAGTATGGAGCCGCCAAAGAGAAGCCCGTGACGGGGATCGCCCCGGAGGCCATGGCCTTGCTCACGAAGTATCATTGGCCCGGAAACGTGCGGGAGTTGGAGCATGTCATCGAACGCGCGATCGTCCTGACACCCCATCCCACCATTCTGCCCCATGATCTGCCGGAATCCATCCGGACAGCCACCGCCCAAGCGACCGCGCAGGCCAGTGGATGGATGACGTTGGATACGTTGGAACGGGATTACATCCTTCGTGTTCTCGACGCGCATCAACGCGACGTCGGGCGCGCCTCCGAGATCCTCGGTATCCATCGCAAAACCTTGCTTCGAAAGCTGCGGCGGTACGGGATGGCGTAACAGGATGTTTATATGACTCCCCGGCATTGCAAGGTCACGAGTCATGGGACGGAATGTCTTTGTGCGGACATTTTGTTCTACGACACAATTCTTATGGTGGGATTGGCGATCTCTTCTGTTGTTTCTTCTTGTACTCTCCGCAATAAGCCCATGATGTCCTTCGCCTCGCATGATCGCTTTTCAGGTTCATTCTATATCTCATTGAGAATGTTCTAACCTCCCAGTCCACCGTCTATTCTTTCGAATCGGCCCATCCTTTGCAGCAGCTGGCGGTGGCGAAAAGTAATGTGACTGAATTCACCTCTGATTTAACACCCGACCTGCATACGAAAAAGGAGACTGGCCCAAATGAAAATCGCTCAAATATCACCGCTTTGGGAAAGCGTTCCTCCGAAGCTGTATGGCGGCACGGAACGGATCGTGTCCTATCTGACCGAAGAGCTTGTACGGCTAGGTCATGATGTCACTTTATTTGCCAGCGGAGATTCCGTGACCGCGGCGCGTCTTGTCCCGGCCAGCCAAGAATCACTTCGTCTTTGTACCGGCATTTTCAATCGCGATGCTCCGTTGGTGACTTTGCTCGAAAAGGCCTTCGGCACATCCGAGCAATTTGATGTTCTTCATTCTCATTTGGATTTTATCGGCTTTCCGGTGGCCCGTCGATGCACCGCGCCCGTGATTACAACCTTGCACGGTCGGCTCGACCTTCCCGAGCTCGTTCCCGTGTTTCAGGAATTCAGCGAGATGCCTCTGGTGTCGATTTCGAACGCGCAACGGAAGCCGCTCTCGTGGGCGAACTGGCAGGCCACCGTCCATCACGGGCTGCCTCGTGATCTCTATTCGTTCCACCCGATTCCAGGAAAATATCTCGCGTTCCTTGGACGGATCTCGCCGGAAAAACGCCCGGATCACGCGATCGAATTGGCCAAGCGAACCGGCCTGCCGCTTCGGATCGCCGCCAAAGTCGATCCGGCGGATCGCACGTATTTCGAAGCCGAGATCGAACCACTGATGTCACATCCGTTGATCGAGTACGTCGGTGAAATTTCCGATGAGGAGAAGAACGACTTTCTCGGCGACGCGATGGCGCTGGTTTGCCCGTATGATTGGCCGGAGCCGTTCGGCCTGGTTCTCATCGAAGCGCTGGCGTGTGGAACGCCCGTCTTGGCGTACCGCCGCGGGTCGATCCCCGAGATCCTTGAAAACGGACGGACCGGCTTTATCTGTGAAACGTTGGATGAGATGACGTCGGCGGTTGCGCAGATCTCCACGCTTAATCGGGAAGATTGCCGGCAGTCGTTTGACGAGCGTTTCACGGTCGAGCGCATGGCCTTGGACTACGTCAACGTCTATCGTCATATGGTAGGCGACAGCCAAGAGCACGCCAGACCTGCGGAGAATGA
>DATFCE010000307.1:0-10455 GCA_035253365.1 Nitrospiraceae bacterium | reverse complement strand
ACCTTTTTCAGCATCCTTTCACTCTTCTAGGACGTTGATGACCAACCCCGTCAACGGCTTGGGGAAAAAGTAGGTGGATTTATGCGGCATTCTTCCCCCGGACGACGCGACGGCTCGCACCTCGCTGACTTTCGTGGGATTCAGCAGGAGGGAAGCCTGTGCCGTGTTTTTCCGGACGAGGTCGATGGCTTCATCGTCGTCTTTGGTATAGACAATCGCTTCCTGGTCCGTGGCCGACGGACAGAGAACCGGAATCACGCGCGCCTGCAGGATCGACACATCCAACCGATCTCGCTCCGACACGTCTTGGGTCGGGCGATGACTGGCGCGCAAGGCCAACAGGAGATACCTGTTCAGTCCTCGCAAGATGAGACCGAACGCCGGGCCTGACTCGCCGTTCCGCCGCAGGCTCGTGAGAAATCGCATGCGGGCTTCCCCTTCCGAAGAAGCCTCGAACGGCACCTCTTCGATCTCGAAGGCATCGCGCAACTGCTGTGTGATGTCATGGATCGGCGGCACGGGCGTCGTGAGGACGCGATGGGTCGGCAAGACCGTGAGACCCGGATCTTCCAGACTTGCAAACAGCATGAGCACCTGATCATAGGGGCGCAGTGTCCCGACCGGGCCATTGGGAGGCCGGCCGCCTTCTTCGCGCTTCATCCGCCGGTAGGCCAGCGCCGTTTCGTATCGGTGGTGGCCGTCCGCGATAAAGAGCGGCTTCGGCTTCATCGCGCGGTTGATTTCATCGAGCACCGCCCGATCGGTAATCGCCCAGAGCCGCTGCCGGAATCCGGCATCGTCCTGAAAATCGATGCGAGGCTTTTCAGTATCAAGGGACTTTTCGAGTAGCCTCATCACTGAGCCGTCCGGGTCGGAAAAGAGCGAAAAGATCGGGCTGAAATTGGAGCGGCACGCCTTGAGCAATTCCAACCGGTCGGCCTTTGCCGCAGAACGCGTATTTTCGTGCGGAAAGATCCTGCCGGTCCCGAACTCTTCCAATTCCACCCTCGAGAGAAACCCTTTCAGCACTTTTGTGGCTATTTTCCCCGTGTCGGACGGCGCGCGGTACTCGATCGTGTAAACATAGACGGCGGGTTCCGCGTCGCGACGGAGCGCGCCGCTCTGCACCCACTGCCGTAGCAGATCCGCGGCGCGTGTATAGCGATTGTCCGAAGGGCCATCGGTCGGCTGATCCAATCCTAGCTCCAAGCGGATGATGTTGTTCGGATGCCGGGCATGTAACGCCTGTTGATATTCGGCATCGATAATGTCGTAGGGCGGTGCCACGACCTTCGCGACATCGGACACCACCGCCGGATCATACAGCACCCCCCGAAACGGAATCACATTAGCCATTGGAATTTCCCATGACAGTGTAGGTCTAGCTGCAACTAATCAGGCTGCTCAAAAAGACTTCCCAGCAAGGCCGCAAGAAGCGGGGACCCCGAGGCGTACAGGGTGAGTACGTTGAGGGGGACCCGCGACTGAGAACGCAGCTGGAAGGCTTTTTCAGCAGCCTGAATCAACGATCTCGGTTAACCATATAATCCGCGACTATGGAGAGGGCTCTCTTGGGCGAGGACTCGACGAACGAGGCGAGATCCAAATTCGCCGCCAGCACGAACGTGCGGGCACGCTCCATCGCGTACGTGATGGAGCCATACTCCTGCATCAAGGTGATGATCCGGAGAAGATCCGCGTCGGTTAAGGTGCGTGTCTCCATCCGGTCCTTGATCATCTGCATGTCCTGATCCGAGCAATGATGCAGAAGATGCAGCAACGGAAGGGTGGCTTTCCCCTGTCGTAGATCCTGCCCGAGTGATTTGCCGAGCCGGTCGCCGTCGGCCGCGTAATCGAGCGTGTCGTCGATCAGTTGAAACGCAATACCGATGTGTTGGCCGAATCGGAACAGCGCCGCCTGTTTCTCCGGAGAGGCATTGCCGACGATCGCGCCGATCCGGCAGGAGGCCGCGATCAAGCCGGCGGTTTTATGCTCGACGATCCGAAGGTATTCGGTCTCGGTGATCGATGGATTGCCGTTGTAATAGAGTTGAAGGACTTCGCCTTCGGCCATCTTCCGGCACGCTTCCGACAGCACTTCATTAATGCCCTGGTTCCGAAATCCGACGATGTGGCAGATGGCCTTCGAATACAGATAGTCGCCGACCAGAATACTGATCTGATTGCCCCACACTTTCCGAGCCGTTCGTCGCCCGCGGCGGAGGTCGGCGTCATCAACGACATCGTCATGGAGCAAGGTGGCCGTGTGAATGAATTCGACCAGGCTGCCCAGAATCAAATCTTCTTTGCCGGAATAGCCGCAGAGGCGGGCGGACAGCAGCAGCAGCAAGGGGCGAATCCGCTTCCCTCCACTGCTGAGGATGTGGGCGGCCACGGTGTTGACCAGAGCCACCGACGAGTCGAGATTTTTTCTGATCTGATCTTCGACGCCTTCCAATTCTCCCCGATAGGCGTCCCAGACATCCGCCATAGTTTGAATTGAGAAGGTCGCCGGTCCTTCTTGCATTTGGGGATACTAGGTCAGCGGCCAGTTTAATGTCAAGTTGAGACCGGCCGACCTGCGCAGGCCCATTGAGCAGCAGCCGATCACGGCATGAGCGTGTGATCGGATCACTTAGCAAAGGATCGCGTATCGAGGATCTCTCCGCTTCGCTTGCCTTCCACGCTCTCTACATAAGTCCATGCGACCTGCTCGGCGGGCATGCCGTGCGACGTATCCATGCCCATCGCGTTCAAGGTTTCCGTGACCCACACCGGGCTGACGGCATTAATTCGGATGCCGCGCGGCAATTCAAGCGCGGCGGCCCGGACAAAGCCGTCCAGACCCGCATTCACCAAGCTGATCGCCGCGCTGCCCCGCATGGGCTCTCGGCCCAACAAGCCGCTCGTCACGGTGAATGATCCTCGGTCTCGCACGTGCCGGATTCCGAGGCGAACGAGATTGACCTGCCCCATCAGCTTATTCGACAGACTCAGTTGAAAATCTTCATCGATCAGCCGGTCGAGATCCGCGAATTTGGCGACACCGGAGGCGGACACGACCGCATCGACCGGTCCGATGGCTTCGTAGAGTTTGTGAAGTGAATCGGCGGAGGCGATGTCCACGCGATAGTCCCCGCTTGTGTGTCCGACCTTGATGATCTCATGGCGCGCGGACAGCTTGCTGACCACCGCCCGTCCGATCGTCCCTGTTGCGCCGACGACCATCACTCTCATGGCATCCTCTCCGTAAGCTTTCGGCGCCTACGCTTTATCGCCCGTACAGCGCCGTCAACGACGCTTTCGCCAACGCATTCTGATTGAGATAAAAGCCCACCATCGCGCCGGACGCATCTTTCTTCAGCGGGAGTTGATCGACCTTTAACGCATAGACGCTAAAAATGTACCGATGCGGTTTATCGCCGGCCGGCGGACATGGGCCGCCATAGCCCGGCTGGCCGAAATCAGTCGTGCTTTGCACACTGCCCTCAAGCGCGGCCTCGCCACCGGGTTTGCCCGCGTTCGCAGGCAGCGTGTGTATCGTCGCGGGGATATTGAACACCACCCAATGCCACCAGCCGCTTCCGGTCGGCGCATCCGGATCGTACACCGTAACCGCAAAACTCTTCGTCTCTTTCGGGGCGCCGTCCCAATGAAGCTCCGGGGACACATTGCCGCCACTACATCCAAACCCCGAGAACACGTGTTTGTTCCCGATTTTTTCTTGTTCTTTAATATCCGGGCTGGTCAGTCGAAAATCTGCCGCCCAGCCTGATGACGCGACGAACACGAAGACCATCGACACCCACCATCGAAACATACCTCCCCCTTTCGTTATGGCGCCACCGACCTCGTTTCACCGCACCGTACACGTTCCTACGTCTACATGCCAGTGTCTAGATTCATTGCGAGTCAACGGACGTCGCTGCCTTGGGAAGCAGCCGCGCTCGTGACGGAGGTTTCGAAGACGAGCGGCTGGGATGCGATCGCTGGGAAGCCATACCGCCGGCCAAAGGCGGTCAGGACAGCCGCCGCGATGAAGAACGTCATCGCGGCCCCCATCAAGCTGGCTCTCGGGGCAAAGGCATCCGCAGTCCAGCCGAAGAGAAGCATCCCGGCCATCGAGGCCGCCATCGCGGCGGTGTTAAAGGTCGTGAGGACGCGAGCCAACATCTCCGTAGGAGCGAGCTCTTGAAGAAACGCCCATATGATGGGCGTAAACAGCGCCAGGCTGCCGCCGAGCAACACCATCGACGCCATCGTCGCCGATGTCCATGTCAACAGGCCGAGCGCAACCATGGCTATTCCTCCGAGAACTAGAGAAGTCGAGACAAGTCGCAGCCGGGCACAGAGATCACGATGCCGGAGGGACGAGAGCCACAGCGACGCCCCCAGCATCCCAATGCCCAACAATGACCACAGAGCCCCCAGTCCCATCGCTCCCATGTGAAAGTGCGACTTCGCGAGCGCCGGCAGAAGAAAGACCACCGCGCTCGCGGCCATGCTGTAGAGGCTGGCGCCGACCATTAAGGCAATGATCATGGGGTGGCTGCCCACGAACCGAAAGCCGACCAGCGCGTCTTCCAGAAAAGTCCCGGTGCGTGCCATGTCGCGGGACGAGTCATGGGCAAGCCGGATGGGGGCCAGGCAGAGCGCCGACAGCAGAAACGTGACCACATTGACGTAAAAGACGTTCTGCGCGCCCACGAGCGCGATGCCTGCTCCGCTGATGGCCGGTCCTGCGAGCATACCGATGTTTGTCGTACTTTGAATCAGCGCATTGGCCGCCGTCAATTGCGGCCGCGCCACCAGCAAAGGCAAGGAGGAAACCAGGGCCGGCCCAAACACGCTGGAGAACAAGGAGATGAGAAAGACGAGGATGTAGAGGCGAGGCAGGGTGAGCGCGCCGGCCAGATGTAGCAGCGGGATGATCAACACCAGCGCCGCCCGGATCAGATCGATCCAGATCATGACACGCTTTTTCGACAAGCGATCGAGATAGACGCCAATCGGCGCAGCCAATACAAGGGGCGGAATGGTTTGAAGCAAGCCGATGACAGTGGTCTTGAGCGTCGAGCCCGTCAAATCATACACAAACCAGACCAGGGCCACTTTATTGAGACTGTCGCCTACCTGGGAGATCATCTGCCCCGCCCACAGAAAGGCAAAGTTTCGATCCCTCAGCAGTCCCCACCGATCGTGCGTAGTGATGTCCGCCATCCGCCGCGCTCCGGCCGTTCCCATTTCAATATGACACCTCATTGAGTCCCTGACGAGTCGATGTGCCGACCGGCTTTGTCGGCCGCGTACGGACGGCATGGCACAGATTGGCCGACAACTTTACCGAGCTGATCTTTTTAAAATGGAATAGGTAAGGGTTGATGCCTGGTGGTTCCAAGGCGAGGGGGCTGAATGGGTTCAGCGGCGACATCGAAAGCACGCGCGGGGCAGTCTGCTCCCCGTCACGCGAAAGCAGAGACAGGATGGCGCCTTCTCAAAATTCGCGATTTGCGCTGGCTCTGGACCGGACAGGCCATTTCGCAGATCGGCGAAGGCCTCAACAAAGTCGCTCTTTTGTATCTGGTCTATAACCTCACCAATTCGACATTGATGACGACCGTGATCGGCGTGCTCCAGACCCTGCCTCCGCTCATCCTTGGCCCGTTGATCGGCGTCTACGTCGATCGCTTCTCCAAAAAATGGATCATGATGGGAGTGGATATGCTTAGGGCCGGCTTGGCGCTGATCATCCCGCTGCTGTATGCCGCCGACGCTCTCACACTGCCGCGCGTCTACATCGTCGTCTTTCTCATGGCGGTCGTGGCCACGGCATTCGGGCCGGCGTTGTCGGCCACGGTGCCGCTCATCGTGGAACGCGCGCAATTGACCGCGACGAACGCCCTGGTCGCCAGCACCGCCATGATCGGCATGTTGGTGGGGCCGGCCGTCAGCGGCCTCGGGATTGCGACGGTGGGCATGCAAGTGGTCCTGTACGTCAGTAGCGCGACCTTTGTCCTGTCGGTGCTCTCTTTGTCGAGACTCCACTTGAAACAGTCGCAGTCGCCACAGAGCCAACGTCGCCGCGCCGGTAGTTTTGTGAAGGACTTGAAGGAAGGCATGCGCTATGTCTTCGTCGAGCGCCGCACCATCGCCGGCTTCGTCCTGACGGCCCTTTGTTATAGTCTCGCGTCCAGCGCATTCGTCTTCCTGCTGCCCCAGTTTGCCGAGAAGGTGCTCCACGTCGGCGCCATGACGCTCGGCTGGCTGTGGTCGGCCTATGGAGCCGGGATGGTGGCCGTCTCGATCGCTTTGGCATCCTTCAAACAGCAGACGCCTTCCATCCGGCTGTTGATGATTACCGGCGCCATGGTGATCGGGGGAACAGCCAGTTTCCTTTTGGCCGGTACGGCTCAGCCCCTCCTATCCATGGGGCTCGTCGCCATGATCGGCGCCGGGCTTGCCGCATTTACCCCCGTGGTGTGGGGCATGTTGCAGGAATTGACGCCGGAAAAATTGCGGGGCCGAATCTTCTCCATTTTCAACACCGGAGCCATGTCGGCCAGCATGATCGGAATGGTCGCGTTCGGCTGGGCAACCGACCGGCTCGGCTCGCAAACAAGCCTGCTCGGCATGGCGGCGATCTTTTGGCTGACGGCCGCCGCGACCTTGCTGCTCTGGAAATTTGGGGACCTCAGCAAACTGGAATCAGAGCCCTCCCATCGATCACGCCGGCCAGCTTGATGAATCCAAATCTAGTGAATTATCGCACTTGGCTCTCCGTTCAGATCCGCTCAGTCCTGCGAAGAGACTCGTTGAAACCGTACGATATTCACGGTGTCAATACGGCACCCGGATTGCCTTAGGCTGCGATGCGTAGATTCTTCCATGTCAGCTTCAAGCATGAACTGAGCGCGCCAATTTAAATAGAAAGGAGAGCTCATGCGAGAAGTGCTACTACGGCTCGGCGTGATGGCTGTAATCGTTGTGCTGTCCGTTGGAGAACCGGCGGGTTCGTCCGCATCTACCATTCAGATCAATCCGGCAAGCTTGGGAAGCAGCAAGGCGTCATTTAATGCCGATTCGATTGATTTCAGCTATCAACTCAGGATCGACCAAGTTGCCCCCGCCGGCACATGTTCGGTGGTGATCCCCTGCACGTTCACAGGATCCGGCGGCTTGTCCTTTAGTACATTCAGGTCCGGAGTCAGCAATACCCCCATCCCTGCGAGCACAAGCGGTCTAAACATGAGCCCGGGCGGGTATACCGTCTTCGGTGACTTTACCGGGACCGGAACAGCCGTTCCCTTTACGGATGCTAACGGCGATCCGGCCCTCCGAGCAACATTCAACACCTTCCGCGTGCTCCTGATCGGGCAGGGGACCAGTAGCAATATTATTATTCGGGTTGCCAGCGGGAGTCTTGTTTCAGGTGAGGCGCATGTGCTCATGCCGCTGTCCGCTCAGGCGAAAGGCGATTTCAATATACTCACCAACTTTGGCGCTCTTATCCCCTGTTTTCGGTGCGAACCGTTCTTTGGCTCTTTGCCTCCCACGGCCACGTTCGCTGGTGGCATTACCGATGTGACCGGCGTGACGTTCGGCACATTCTCGGGAGCCACAATTCAAGGGTCAGGGACCTTGAGCTTTACCAACGCTGTCCCAAGTGCCGTGCCTGAGCCATCCTCGCTCTTGCTGTTGAGTTCCGGCCTGGCCGGACTGGGGTGGTTCTTCCATCGAAGGCGCTGATGCGGGCCACCCCAGTCGCCTTAAGGGCAACCGCTGCAGGGCTTCTCTTTCACATCACACGCAGCGGCCTACGTCTCACATAGAGCTAGCCTTGAAGGATTGTTTCAGTCGCGCACAGGAAGTTGATCGGGTATCAGCCGGTTAAATTCGGCGTGCGGCGGCCTGAAATTAATCCTTCTCCCTCAGTACAGCGAACTCACTCACCATCGCTGATGGCACTTTCC
Source organism: Nitrospiraceae bacterium (assembly GCA_035253365.1). Taxonomy (GTDB): domain Bacteria; phylum Nitrospirota; class Nitrospiria; order Nitrospirales; family Nitrospiraceae; genus DATFCE01. The sequence continues at coordinate 2,485 of DATFCE010000307.1, read as the reverse complement.
ACAACGCTGAGGTACGCCGAAGACGTTCTGACGAGCCATGAGCGACGACCTGCTCTCGGCTTGACTTGAGGAGATTGGATATGAAGAGTACTGGCGCACTCAGTGGACACTCTAGAGCAACCTGGAAGCACCTCGCCGTGGACGTCCGATGCGCACCCCGGCGTGGGTCACTCTCCGCGAGGTGCTGTGTGGTCGACGCAGGATTTCTCCAAGTACCGGTCGGACCGGCGACGATCTGTTGGCCGTTCCGATGGAGATGGAACGGCGATGGAGTCGCTGTTTGCCGTGGCCGATATTTTTGTGCTCGATTGGGGCCGGATGCCGCGTGTTCGCCGCCGCCACCGTGGCCTATTCTATCCAAGCGGTAATGGAGATCATGCTTTTTTGGCATGGCCGGTGGAAGCTAAAATAGATCTGACTCAGGATTGGCAGCATAGCGAATGCCTGGCGACATGGTGGGAACATGCAAGGCGACACGTAAGGAGGATGGTATGGCAGAGTCGACGTTTCAGACCATCCCGATGCTGAGAATCTTCGATGTTGGCAAGGCCAAGGAGTTCTATGTCGATTTTCTTGGACTCCACGTAGATTGGGAACATCGCTTCGATGCGAATGCGCCCATCTACATGCAAGTGTCTCGCGATAATCTGATCCTCCACCTCACGGAACACCACGGGGACTGCTGTCCGGGCTCATCGGTATTTGTGCGCCTAACGAACCTTGACCAACTTCATCAAGAACTCATTGCGAAAAGCTATACATACATGCGTCCGAGGGTCGAGATCGCACCGTGGAACGCGAAAGTCATGGAGATCATCGATCCTTTCGGCAATAGACTTCGATTCAACGAAGATCGCAAAGACGAGACGTCATATATCTGACAACAGTCCAAAACACTTCGAGCCTAGGCGGTGAAGCTTCCGACGCGCATTTACCATCTTGCCGAGGCCGCGAACTGGCCCTCCATTCGCCGAATCGGCCTGCTGAGCACCAAGGCGCTTCTGGATCTTGCGGGCGTGCGCGGAAACGAGCGCGAGCGAATCGAACGCGTCCAGCGCCTCGAACGCATGAGGTTACCCAACGGGGTATTCGTGCGCGATCAGAAGCCGATGCCCGCGAACGCGTTGCAGACGTGCCTCGTCGGCATGGCGCCTTCGGAATGGTACGCGCTGATCAACTCCAAGGTGTTCTTCTGGTTGGACGCCGAGCGGCTGAATCGGCAACGCCGCGCCTGTGGCCCATGGCCTCAAGTTGTGCTGGAAGTGGACACCAACCGGCTCCTGAGCCGACACGCCGGGCGGATTGCGCTCTCACCGATCAACACCGGGAACGCACGCCGGCGGCCCGCGAAACGCGGGCGATGCACGTTCGTGCCCTATTCTACGTGGACCAAGTCAGGCTGGTCGATCGAAACGGAACAGCTCGACGCCCCTTTGCGCAGGCGAAGACATCAGCCGATCGAGTTGACCGTCGCGGAGGCTGTCCCGGATATTATGAGCGTTGTGGTTCGAGTCCACCGGCTTGGACCCGGGGAAAAGTTCTGTCCGGCGAGGAGCGCCTAGCGGGCGCGTGGGTGTAAAGTCGAGAGCACATTAGGGAGGGACCACTCTCATCTCGTCATGATTCGGAATGGTCTAATCGCACTTTACATCTTCGCCATCTCAGCCATTCTGCTCGAAACCGCGGTACGGGTATGGGGGTACTCCGAGCAATACAGTGCGATCCGAGTTATATGCCTTTCAGCTCGGCGAACGAAATTCCGTACGTGCACAAGCCCATCTGGTCAAAGCTCGAGTCTCAGGCCTCGCGATTATCGATACCAATCACTTAGGGCTACGCAGCATGCCTGCCCGTGTTCCTCATACTTTAAAGCAAAAGAATGAGTATCGCGCCGCCATCGTAGGAGACTCGGTTGACATTCGTGTCTGCCGATCGAGCAATGCCCACATCGGCTCTAATGCATGATTTATCCTTGGAGATACACCAGCTTTATCTGAAATGATAACCTCTTTCCGCTTCTTAGAGTTCAATGCCTGCACAGACCTCTAGAATTCCTCACAAACGGCGCAGATCCTTCATTTAACGCCCGACGGTCAGGCGGCATAGTTCATGCTGATTGCCATCCTATACACAATGGAGGTGTCGCCATGAAGAAATGGTTTGGAATCCTCATCGGAATGCTCTTCATCATGATCGTGATCGCCAGGCCGAATTACGCGGGGGAGGAGCGGGTCGGGGCTTCCCACTCTTGGGTCAATCCTGACGGGTCCCATGGCGTCTTCGGTGAAGCTGTGACACAGCCGCTCTCCCTGTCCAGCGGCCCATACTGGGTCAATCCTGATGGTATGAGTAGAACATTACGCGGCACTCATGAGGGCCGCCTGGACGTGCCAGCGAATGCTTACTGGGTGAATCCCGACGGGATTCGCGGTGTGGGGAGTAAACCGATGCTGAACGCCTCGACTGCCAGAATCGAAACAAGCAA
>DATFCE010000306.1:0-10808 GCA_035253365.1 Nitrospiraceae bacterium | reverse complement strand
CCGGCGCCGCGGTGCTCACTCTGTACCAGGCCGTGCAGCAGGAACCGGCTTTGTTACGGGTAGCCGGCTTGCCGGATCCCTTGACTCTCACGTTCCTCGTGGATCGGCTGGCAGCGGTCATGATGGTCTTGATCACGGGGGTCAGTCTGGTCATCCACGTCTATTCCCGGCGCTACATGCAAGGCGAAGACGGCTATGTCACATTTTTCAGTCTTTTGAGCCTGCTGACCTTCGTCTTGCTCAGCTTGGTCACGAGCGGGAATTTGTTTTGGATGCTCGTCTGGTGGCATGCCGTGACCTGGCTCCTGAAGACTCTGCTGTCGTTTCATGGAGCGCGGCCGGCTGCACAGAAAGCCGGACGCACGGCCATGCGGGTGTTGGGGCTCGGCGATGCCGCCATGTTACTTGCGATCCTACTGACCTATACGGCCTTCGGCACGCTCGATGTCACCAACTTGTTTCAAGCCGTGAAGGCGGCACCTACGCCACCGGTCCTATGGGAAGGAACGGCGTGGCAGATCGATGCGATCACCGCCATCACCCTGGTGCTGGTCATCACAATCATGACCAAGTCCGCCCAATTTCCTTTCCACGTGTGGCTCCCCGGCACGATTGAGGCGCCGACGCCCGTGTCCGCCATGCTCCATGCGGGGATCGTGAACGCCGGGGGATTCCTCGTCAACCGCTTGGCGCCGCTGTTCGGCATGGCTTCCACGACGCTTTACCTCCTTTTTATCATCGGGGCGCTCACCGCCTTGATCGGAGCCGCCGCGATGCTGGCTCAGCCGAGCATCAAGCGCACGCTCGTCTATTCCACCATGGGACAGATGGGGTATATGGTCATGGAATGCGGTCTTGGCGCATTCGCCCTCGCCATTTTCCATCTCTGCGCCCACGGCCTGTTCAAGGCCACCCTGTTCCTCAATTCAGGGACGAACATCCATCGCGCCAGAACCGAGTTCAAGCTTCCGGGCCATCACACCGTTCGAGAAACGACGCGCTTTTCTCTCATGACCTGGGCCACCGGGCTCGTCATCACGCTGCTTCTGCCCCTCGTCATTGTGCTCATGGCTCACGGCGTGGTGAACATCCCGCTCTTCGAAGCTCAAGGCTCCGTCATTTTTCTGTTCTTTGCCTGGGTCACCTCGGCCCAGGCGATCTTTAGCCTCTATCGCCTCGAAGCCGCCGCATCCTGGAAGGTGTCCGCCACCATGGTCGCGACGTTGAGCTTCATCGGATTGACATACTTGTGGGCCGGTGAGTCTTTCACCCATTTTCTCTATCCCGCGCCCCGCCAAGCCGCCGCGTACTTTGAGGCGGCGGCCTGGCACCGAGGCTTGTTCGATGCGTTCGTCGCGCTCTCGGCGCTCATGATTGTCGCCGTGTGGGTCGTCTTGTATGGCAAGGCCCACGGCATGCGACTGTGGCTCCCCACCAGGCTAGGGTCGATCTCTGCCCGCGTCTACGTCGCGTTCCTGAGCGGCCTCTATGTGGAAGATCTCGTTCAGGCCCTGGCTCGTGATCCAAAGCGCATACGGCGGCCTCGAACACGGGAATGAAAGGCGTCCCTGGGACAAAAACCTGTCCCGGCAGGCTTGGAGCGGGTTGGGTGGAGATGTCCCTTCGGGGAGGGTGGGTGAGAAATACCACCCCTGAAAGATGACTATGGCGCAGGACTCTCAGAGATTCACCGATGCGCAGCGGATGGAGCTACGCTCCTACGCCGAGCTGGCTGGCGAAGTCATCGCGCACTATTGGCCGATGCGGACCTTTATCCATCACAATCCCCTCCACGGATTGGAATCACTTCCGTTCGATCAAGCCGTCAAACGTGGGGCGCGCCTGTTCGGCTCAAGAGAGCACCTCGACAACGAGACCTTCCGCGGCTACGTCAAGGAGGGACGCATTGACACGAAGCACCTGCGGATCGCCCTTGAGCCGCTCGGGACCGATAAAACGGTCGCCTTTGCCGGACGGGTCATCTCCCACCTCGACGTCCTTTGCGCCTCGATGATCCATGGCATCACGGATTTGCCTCCCCACGACACCCGCGCCAACCACGACGGCGAGGAACCCGCATGGTCCGGCCTGGTCTCCTGGCTCCAAACGACGGTCGGTATCCAGGACCTGGCTCCCGGCACGCCGCTCACGCCGTGGCCCTCTGCCGAGTGGCCGTCCCACGAAACCCTCGGCGCCTGGTGCGATCGGACCGTCGGGACAGCGATTGTCGATACCATCAATCGAGAAATGGTGAAGTGGTGCAGCGTATTTCTGGATGAAGGCGAAGCGAGCTGGTCGATGCCTCACCGGGAGCAGACCTTCTACCGAGCCTGGAAATCTCTGGCTCAGTACGACATGACCTTGGGGTTGATCGGCATTCGTGAAGCTTCGAAGAAGATCCGCGCGCTCTCGGATCGCCCGGAAGATGCGGTCCTGGACAGTTTGATGAAGCTCAGGATTCCGAAGCGCGCCTGGGAAGAGTACCTGTCGCTGCACCTGGCGGCCATACCGGGATGGACCGGCTATATCAAATGGCGCGCTCACCAGAGCGGCTTTCCCTGGCAACAGCAGTTTCCGATCGACTTGGTGAAATACCTCGCGGTCCGTCTCTTCTACGAGCGGGAACTGGGAGCACGCGCCTGCCGCGATCGGCTCGGCATCGACGGGAATGCTGACGAGATTCGAGCCTACATGGACGGCTATCCCCATGCGTATTGGGTGCGACGCGAGTGGGTCGCCGGACGCCTTCCGAAGCCGGCCGCCAAACAGGTCCGGCGGCTTTCCCGCTCCAATCAAGGGCAGGATCCTTCGGCATGGGAGGAGTTAGGCCGGCAGCACTATCACGTTCGCCTCAATCAGGGGGTTGAGGAGTGGCCGAAGCGTGCGGCGCACTATCTATTGCGCCTGGCGCAGGCCCTGTCGATCGATCCTTCGGCCATTGAATCGACCGCTCCATCCGAGGTCCGAACCCTGCTCACGTGGCTCGCCGGATTTCCGGTCTCGCAGCATGGACCCCATTGGCTCGACGCCTTTGAGACGAGCCACCGGCGACAGGCGCTGACCGACCTCGCGACGGCAGCCCACGCGGTCGCCGCCCGCACCCCGTCCGCCGAGCAGGACGCGCCGTCAAGGCCGCTCGCGCAGATCGTCTTTTGCATCGACGTGCGATCGGAGGTCTTTCGCCGGCATCTGGAGCATCAGGGCGGGTATGAAACCTTGGGGCTCGCGGGGTTTTTCGGCGTGCCGCTGGACTATCAGCCCTTCAGCGCGCACCATGCGGTCGCCCATTGTCCGGTCCTCCTGAAACCGAAGAACCATGTTCGCGAAGTGCCCCGTAGCTATCACGGTATCCTCGCCCAGCGACACAAGACGGCGGCGCAACTCAGCCAGGCCGCGCACACGCTCCTGCACGATCTGAAGGAAAACGTGATCACGCCCTACGTCATGGTCGAGGCCCTCGGCTGGCTCTTCGGCCTGCCCTTGTTCGGCAAGACGCTGCTGCCCCGCTGGTACCACAAGGCCGGCGATTGGTTGAAACAGCTCTTGATGCCGGCCGTGGCGACGACCTTGACGGTCGACAAAATTACACGGGAAGAGGCCGAAGAAATGATCGCGGCCGAGCAGCACGCGCTCATTCGTGAACTCGTTCGCGCGCGGTTTGCTTTCCCCGGCGCGGCGCTCTCTCCGGCGCTCTTGGAGAAAATCCGAAAGAAGGCCATCGGCCAAGCGGACGGGGTCAACGGCGAGACGGCGAGCACCTTGCCCTGCACCCCGGAGGCCGAGGAGGCGTTCTATCATGAATTGCGCGAGCGCCATCGGATCAGTCCGCGCGGGACTTCAGATCGGCTCGAACGCCTCACGCAAACCGGGTTCTCCGTGACCGAACAAGCCTATTTCGTGGAGGCCGCGCTGCGGTTGATGGGACTAACCGCCAATTTCGCCCGCGTGGTCCTTTTCTGCGCGCACGGCAGCACGTCTCAGAACAACCCGTACGAGTCGGCGCTTGATTGCGGCGCGTGCGGAGGCAATCAGGGTCTGCCCAACGCCCGGATCATCGCCGCGATGGCCAACAAACCCACCGTCCGGGAACTGTTGCAGGCGCGCGGCATTAAGATCCCGAGCGATGCGCATTTTTTGGCGGCGCAGCACGACACAACCACGGATCGCATCCGCATCGTCGACCTGGAAGATGTGCCGGCCACCCATCGGAAAGACCTCACCCGCCTCATGGCGGATTTGGAGGAAGCGGGCATCCAAACGTCGATCGAGCGCGGTCTCGCGCTCGGCACGCCCGCCGGGCCGATCGAGAAGACCGCGCGGCACCTCGCCGGCCGGCGAAGCGAAGACTGGGCCGAGACCCGGCCGGAATGGGGCCTCTCGGGAAACAGTCTCATGGTCATCGGGCGACGTCCCTTGACGCAGACAATCAATTTACACGGCCGTGTTTTCCTCCATTCCTACGATTCCCGGCAGGATCCGTCCGGGAAATTGCTGGAAACGATCATGACGGCGCCGCTCGTGGTCGCCCAATGGATCAACATGGAGCACTATTTCTCGACCGTGGATAACGAGGTCTATGGAAGCGGCAGCAAGGTGTATCACAACGTCGTCGGCCGGATCGGCGTCATGACGGGCGTGTGGAGCGACCTGCGCATCGGGTTACCCGCCCAGACGGTCTTCAACGGGCGCACGCCGTATCATGATCCCCTGCGGTTGCTGGCCGTGATCGAGGCGCCGCGCGACCGTATCCGTGCGATCATCAATCGGCATTCCCTGCTTCAGCAGTTGTTTCATCACCGTTGGGTCGGGCTCGTGGCGCTCGACCCCCAAGACGGCCTGTTTTATCACTACGACGGCATCGCCGGATGGAGACGAGGAGGACTAGCCGATGATCAGCTTGACGTTGCATCCGATGAAGGAAATCAAGATCGTCGTTCAGGGCGAGCACCTGAAGTTTGTCACTGACCTGCTGGACCGGGTGGGGGCCACCGGGTACACGATCATCAATAACATATCCGGCAAAGGCCATCACGGCTTTCATGAGGGCCATCTGCTGTTCAACGACACCAGTAGTCAGGTCATGGTCTTCACGGTCGTGCCGGAGGAAAAGGTTGAGCCGATTCTGGCCGGCCTGGGGCCGCTCTTCAACAAGCACTCGGGGACCATGTTCGTCACCGACACGGCGGTCAGCCGGCGGGAGCACTTCATCGCCAAGTGATCCGCCACCGGCCGCGCGCAGCCGAATCCGCGGTATCGCCGGTGTCGCGATCAGTGCATCATTGGACGTCGTGCCTTACTCCATCCCATAACAGCGTATCAGCGCCAGACTGAAACGGGTGTCCCGTCAACCAGATTCATGAACAGCCTAGCTCAGCGGGGTCACTTCCATGGCTCTTCGCATAGATCTCGCCCAGCCTGATGATGCTGGAGTCATCGCCGCGATGGTAGGCGAGCTGCTCCACGAAATCATGGCGGCGGTGAAGGAGAAGGCGTTTGGGTTCCATCCAGGCGAGACAACGGCTCGTGCCTGCTCGTGGATCGAGGAAGGTGTATACACTGCCTTGCTTGCCCGCGATGGTGGTGGCCCTGAACCGCTTGGTTTCTTGGCGTTGGCTGAAAGCTATGCCCTGTACACGGAAGGGACGTTCGGTACGATTCTGAGTTCTTTGTGCGCCCGACGCATCGTTCGAAGGGCGTCGGTACGGCCCTATTGGCCGAAGCGAAACGTGTGGGGAAGACAAAGGGTTGGCGCCGACTTGAAGTGACGACGCCTCCGCTTCCTCAGTTCGAACGGACGTTTGTGTTCTATCAACGGCAAGGGTTCAGCACCTCCGGCGGACGAAAGCTGAAAGTCGAGTTACAGGCGGGCTGAAGGGATGAATTGGGAGCCTATCTTGCCATGAAGCCTGTCGTTCAACTTGAACGGACCGGCTGTGGCATCGCGTGCGTCGCGGCGGCGGCTGGTGTGAGCTACCGGCGGGCACAGCGGACAGCTAATCGGCTAGGGATCTTTGCCGACGATCAACGATTGTGGTCCGAGACCAGTCACGTTCGCCGACTGCTTGACCATTACGGCATCCGTGCGGCGCGAACCGAAAAGCGATTTGTATCGTGGCGGGCGTTACCTGATCTCGCGCTGCTGGCGATCAAATGGCGCAAGATAGGTACGCGCGCAGTCTGGCACTGGGCCATCTTTTGGCGTGGGCCGGACGGTCCATGTGTGCTCGATTCCAAACGCACCCTTCGCACGAATACCCGCACGGACTTCGGCCGCATGCGCCCGAAATGGTTCATCGGGATCGACACGTCCAGGCGATAGCGGCGGAGTCGTTCACCGCGGCGGTGAGGCAAGACTAGTGGTGGTGCTACATTGATCTGAGTTAACCGTCCGCTTGCACGGCACTCTTGATGTAACGAGCTGCATCAGCGAAATTGGTAAGCACTTTGCAGCCGAATCTCGACAGCTCATCATAGATTGCTGGATTCGCCAAACCTTTTTTTGTCTTGGCTGACAAAGCATTTCGGACCTTCTGCTGGCTTGAGCATGGGCAATGATGTTCGCGAGTATCGCGGCGTCTGGAGGCGTTAACGAGTATGATCTTTCGTACGTCGACGCGCCATCAAGCACTTCAGCTGTTAGCGGATCGATCTCCCCAAATCGACGGATAATCACGATTGCCTCATCCATGCGGATACGAGCATCTTCACCGCTCGCGACGATACCGGCAATGAGATCTTTTGAGGTCTCGGGCAGAGCTTGGAACTGCTGCGACCGCGATAGCTGACGAATCAGAGGCTGGAGTTGGTCACGAAGGAGTACATTGCGTTCCGAAAGTTTTCGGTCCCACGTTGTTCGAGCTTCCGCGGTTGAGACTGCAGGTATCACAAGCGATAGGAGGCCGCATTCACTCAGGTCTAGGAGTTCGCGGCAGCTATCGCATCGTTCCTGCTGATAAGCAATCTCTAACAGAAAGTTTGTCTCGACGTAGACAATCACGCAGCTTGAGACTTAATGATCCCGTCACGGATCGATTGTGACAGGCCTGAGTCCCTTAACCACCGCGTTTGCTCGATGGAAGATGCCCCTGCAACGACATCACTCAGCCACGCGTGGACTAGCGTTTCGAAGCTGTGCTCGCTGAGATTATCAAGGGAGCCGTGCCAACGAGCAAGATACGGTTGTAGAACAGCTGCTGTATCGCCCTCAAACTCCGGCGGACCGACCTCTTTCGAAAAATCGCGCCACAGGTAGAGGTGATCGCGAAGCGCAAGCAAGAAAAAGGGAGAGGGAGGAATCTCTGCATGATCTAAAAGGTTACGGAGGAAGCGTGCTGCCCACTCCCGCGATGGTGCAACCGCGTTCTTAGCCTCAACGACGAGCTGCCCAGCTCCGCCCGGTTTCTCGACTACGAAATCAGCAGTTGCGCGCCGCTCGTCCATGCCGACTAACTTTACTCCAAAGCAGAATTCTGTCTGAGTAACTACTAAGCCGCCACAGCAAACACAGTGATCCACCAGTGTCTTGATGACAGCTTCTTTCCAGGATCCTATACTGCGGGCACTATCAGACGTTTACAAAAGCTTGTCAGGCATCTATTCCGGCATTATGGCCACATCTTGCGATCAAAAGGTCGCCGGGGCGAAAATGTCGAGCTTGATGATTCAGCGAAAGCCAATCAGCAGAATTGCAGGCAGCACTGCCACTGGGTTTCCTGGACCGGCAGCATGAGAGCTTATCGATCATGAATACGGACGACACCACCCGGGCGCGCGAGATGGTGGACGCCGTTTATCGCACCGAGTCGCGTCAGGTGCTCGCCACTTTGATCCGGCTCCTCGGAGACTTTGACGCGGCCGAAGAGGCGCTGCACGATGCATTCGCCGTTGCGGTGGACCAATGGGCGCGGGATGGCGTGCCCGCCAATCCGCGGGCCTGGCTGGTCTCGACCGGCCGCTTCAAAGCGATCGATGGCATGCGCCGTCGCGCCCGGTTCGACGCGTCGATGGAGGAAATGGCCAAACAACTGGAATCGACAACCAGTGTGGCCGAGGAATGGGACGACGAGAGCATCGAGGATGACCGGCTGCGGCTAATCTTCACCTGCTGCCATCCCGCCTTGCCGCCCGACGCCCAGATGGCGATGACCTTGCGCGAGGTCTGCGGCCTGACCACCGAGGAAATCGCGCGCGCTTTCCTCACCAAGCCTCCCACAGTCGCCCAGCGGATCGTGCGCGCCAAGGCGAAAATACGCGACGCGCGCATTCCCTATGCGGTGCCGTCGGAGACCGATTTGCCCGAGCGGCTGGATGCGGTCCTCCGGGTCGTCTACCTGGTGTTCAACGAAGGGTACTCCGCGTCATCGGGCGGGTCGCTGACCCGCCACGATCTCTCCGGTGAAGCTATCCGTTTAGGGCGATTGCTGATTAATCTGCTCCCGGAACCTGAAGCCATAGGACTTCTGGCGCTGATGCTGCTGCAAGACTCACGGCGCGCGGCGCGCACCTCGCCGACAGGCGATTTGATTCTCCTGGAAGACCAAGACCGCTCGCTGTGGAATCGGAATCAGATCGCGGAAGGCGTGTCGCTGGTGGATCGGGCGCTGTCATCGCGCCGGATCGGACCGTACACCCTCCAAGCGGCGATCGCGGCCGTACACACCCAGGCAACCAGCGCCGCCGGCACGGACTGGACCCAGATCGTCGCCCTCTACGACGTGCTGACGCGCGCCGATCCCTCGCCTGTTGTCGAACTGAATCGCGCGGCGGCGGTCGCCATGCGCGACGGCCCCTCGGCAGGGCTTGCCCTGATCGACACGATCCTCTCACGCGGCGATCTGGCGAACTATCACCTCGCCCACGCAGCTCGCGCGGATCTCTGCCGGCGATTGGGGCGAACCGCGGAAGCCCGCGCCTCTTATGAACGGGCGCTGAGCCTCACACAACAGGATCCGGAACGGCGGTTTCTGAAGCGAAGGTTGAGCGAGTTGGTGGGCTGAATGGTGAGCACCGCTATGGGTAATTCAATCGTCGTATGGCGGCGCCTGGATCAAGCAGGCGTAGAGTCTTGAGGACTGACCGTTCAACGCAATGTCCATGGCAATGCGCTAGAGAAAAATCGCGATCGGAAATACTTGGAGGGCGGGCGATTCGACGTACGTGACGAATTGCGGCAATGAAAGACCTCCTTCCTTGGTAGCTGCGAAACCCTCCTTGAGTGGCTCCAGCACGTTTGGCATGTGGGCGAACTTGGTGTTCCGAAGCAAACTGATTCTATCCGCGGTCTCCAAAACATTTCGAACTACCTTACCAAATACACGATAGTGCCCATCAGCAATTTCTTCCGCGGAATGCTCCCCAAAATATCGTTCCTCGACGGCGACCACTACCCGGCCAGGCCCAGGCACGATGTCGCCCACGAGATCAAAAGAGCCGGTACCGGTTAGCGCGCTCAGCAGCCGCTTAACCTGCTCGGCGATTTGCTTCAATTGTTCCTCTTGTGCCTTTTCCGCGGCCGACTTCTGCCCCGGCTTGAACGATTGCAGCAACTTGATCCCACCGATTGTCTCACCAACAGCTTCTAACGCGTCTATCAGAGGGTTGCGACGCAGCTTGGCCTCAAATTCGACAAAGTGCCCAGGAGGAATATTTGCAATCTCCGAGTTTCCCTTGGTCAGATCGTGAATTAGTTTGTCTTTCCTCAGCCTGCTCCGAACCTTTGCAAAGAGGGATGTGGGCGTATGCACTCGCTCATGCGTGATCTCTTTTCCTTCTATACTTTCCATTCCGCCTTTAAGGCGCACCCCTAGAAGGGCAAAGACATTTGTGGCTCCCAACCCGGCATCTGCCCTTGCTTTCGCCGTCTCTGATGTCCGAATGGACGAGACTTGCGCCATGCCGTCCTCCATGAGCGCGAGGAGGTCGAAGACAACGGCCTGATTGAGGTAAACCGGAATGGTGAAGAGGCTTCCATCAACAAATTTTCATGATTGCTAACTACAACGGTGAGAATATAACCTTACTTATGAAAATTTATTCACGTCCGGGATGATGCTGCCACCTAAACAGACTATCTCCCTATTGCCCATGCTATTTCTGCATCGCTGAACAGATACTATTTGTAAAGTTGTTTGCTTTTGATTCCTACGCCGATGATGCGAAGTTTGTCTTCCGGCGTATCGATCTCATAAAGAATCCGATAATCTCGATCGATCCAGACACGAAACACTCCGGGGCGTCCTTCAACCTTATCGTAGCCTCTCGGCCTGGGATTTTCTGCAAGATCCAGGATGGTCTTAAAAGCTTTGACTAAGATGTGATCCGGAAGATCCATCAACTCTTTCCGAGCCGATGGCTTAATCATGAGCTTCATGCTTTAGAAAGCTTTTGAAGCCGGTGTATGATTTCAGCACAATCCTTTAAGAAGACGTCCTTCTCATGTTTTCTGGCATCGTACAAAAGGGCATCGGTATCGACCTGTTTTTCAAAGGTTTCCAATCCCATCTCGAGAAACGTCTCAGCAAGTTCACTCCTGGATCGTTTGGTAGCTCGTGAAAGATCATCAACTTTCTTTACAAGATCAGGAGAAAGCGCAAAGGAGGTTGCTCGTTTTTTCATCTTTGGTTTGAAGATCGTGGCCATGGCAGGCTCCTATGAGGATGTTCACCAATGCTATTAACTTATTAATAATAAATCAAGTCGGTTCGGTGACATTCAACTTTCCCTCCACCGACAGCACGTCATACCGCGTCATATCGCCTTCTCGCCAAAACCGAAGGTCGATCGTCGCCTTGCCGACTCTGAGCCGACGA
>DATFCE010000305.1:0-2421 GCA_035253365.1 Nitrospiraceae bacterium | reverse complement strand
GACGATGTGGACAGCCCCGCAATGGTCGATGCGTCTGCTTGTTGTGCTTGCAACGGCGGTCTCCTCGTTGCCTGCCATTGCTCAAGTGAGCAAAAGCAATCCCTCCACATCCGCTTCACCGGCTGCAGCATCCGCTGCGTCAACAAAGGTCGCGTTGGGCGCCATCCGGTGGGACAACTGGAGTCTCGACAGTCCCTACGGGCAGGTCCTGGCCGACCCTGGACTGCGCGACCGCGTTCCTTATTACACAGAACGTCTGCCGAATGGCGAACTGGGCTTTCCCGGAAATTCCGAAAGAGCCCTGAATGCGGACGTCCATTACGCGAAGTCCGCAGGTTTGGACTATTTCATATTCGGCTATTACCTGGAGAGCGCCGCTTGGGGACGCGATCCACATCGTGCTGTTGCACTCAATCGCGCAATGGAAAATTTCGTTCGCCTCCCGGACAAGCTCGGCATCAAGTACGCCCTGAATTTCAACCTGTCATTTCCGTCCCGCGATGTGCCGATGGTGAGCGATGCGATCACCAAAGCGCTTCACGGGCCCGATTACATGCGCACGAGCGACGGCTCGGCTCCGGTATTTTTCTTTGTCGGGACGATGTCGACATGGCTGAAAGGTCTGGGAGACGAGCAAGGCGCCAAAGCCGCCCTCGACGACATGAGGAAGCGTGTGAAGGCCGCGACTGGCCGAAACCTCTATCTGGTTGCTCTGATTTTCAACTTGTCCGAGTCGGAGCCGGTTGCCCACAGGATCGGATTTGATGCGGCGAGCACCTACGCGACCGCCCTCGGGGCGAACGGAAAATCTCTGCCGTATGCCAGTTGCGCCGCTCTCGCGCAGAAAGCATGGCAGGTCGAAACCAAAAATGGCTCCGGAGGCTTTCTGCCAACCGTGACGCTCGGGTGGGACTATCGTCCGGCCTTGCGCAATTCTCAGGAAAAGAAGGATCGCAAACCGAATCCCGATTGGTGCCAGCCCGCGACCGACGCGGAATGGACGCAGCAAATCCGTGGCGCAATGAACGAGGCGGCCAACAATCCGCGCAACAATCGCTTCCGGAGCGTTGTGCTGTATGCCTGGAACGAAAGCTCCGAAGGCGGCTGGATTCAGCCGACGCTGTCTGAAGGCGTACGACGGCTCAAGGTAATCGCCAACGCGGCGGGCCGGCACCCGACCATTCCGCCTTTCAAGCTCACATGGCCGACCCGGATCGATCCCAAGACGTGCCCCGTCGGTTCGTCACCCACGTCAGCGACAACAGCGGGCGCCGGATGCAAACCGGCCAATGACGCGATGACGATGGCATGGCCTTGTCCGCCCGGCATGCGGATCGCCGGCGATGACCTGCGCCACGAGCCTTCAGACAAGGACGGAAAAACACCGGTTGTCTGGCAGGACAGGCTTTGTGCCCCACAGGGCGGATAGCCGCGACACTTCTGTAATCAAGAGGAGTTTCCGATGGATGACATCTGGCGCGACGAGATCTGGAGCGATGAGGACACTTTCGTGATCAACGGCATGAAATTTTGCCTGATCCGTCAGAACTTCAATGACGCCAGGACAACAAGGGATTCCGTCGCGCTGATCAAGAACCGCGGCATGATCGACCGCTACAAGAACCTCATTCGCGAGAACGCGGTGACCAATATCCTGGAGTTCGGCATCTTCGAAGGCGGATCGGCCTTGCTGCTTGCCGCTATCGAGGAACGTATCAAATTCGTCGGGATCGATATCAGACCGCCCAGTCCTGCGGTGCTCGGCCTGATCCGGGACCACGGCCTGAAGGACCGCATAAAACTGTACTACAACACGTCACAAGGCGACGCGGCGCGGGTCCAGACAATCATCCAGACGGAATTCCCCGGACAACGGCTGGACATGATCATCGACGACGCCTCGCATCAATACGAACTCTCCCGCGCGAGCTTTGAGGCGTCCTTTCATTATCTCAAGAGTGGAGGTCTCTATCTCATCGAGGACTGGGCGTGGGCCCATTGGGAGGAGCCCTATCAGACGCAGCAATGGACCGACATGCCGGCACTGACCAACCTTGTTTTCGAGCTGGTCATGCTCTGTGGCAGCAGGCCAGACATCATACCGGAAATGAGCGTTCAAAAGGCGATCGCCATTTTCCGCAAGGGCAAGCAGGAAGTCGGCAACTTCCGCCTGTCGAAGCTCTACCGCCACCGCAACAGGTGGACCCCGGCGCTGTGACCAAAGCGGGATACCCTGGTTGAATTATTGTACCCGTCATGACCGGACATGACGGGTCGGGCTGACCGCATCCGGCTGCAGCGGGAATATCGCGGAAATTGATGTGATGGCGGAGGGAGCGGACCTGGGATGGAACCTCCTCCACGTGGCCCGTCGTAAAGGCGGGTACGTAGGCCGGCTAGCGCGAGTCGGGCGGCGGTGGG
>DATFCE010000304.1:0-7582 GCA_035253365.1 Nitrospiraceae bacterium | reverse complement strand
GAGATTCTCGCGTTCCAGCACGGGACGGATGTTCTCGGTTATCGTCAGAGCGGTCTTCCCGCCGAGGATTTCCTGCACGCGGCCCCGGGCATCCTTGTTACCGGCGTAGATCAACGGCAGGTTGTATGTCAGGCCCAATCGCGGACGCGGCTCGGCTGCGGCAATATACTCGGCCATTTCCACGACATGGGTCACCGTCCCGCCGTCGGTGCCGCCGGACAGCAGGATCATGTCGGGGCGCAGCGAACGGATACGCTCGATTTTTTCATGAGGCAGCCGGCCGTCGTTCGATGCCAACACGTCCATGACAATCGCGCCCGCTCCAAGCGCGCATCGCTGGGCGCTCTCGCCGGTCATACTCTGCACGGCGCCCGCGACCATCATCTGAAGGCCGCCGCCGGCACTGCTGGTGGAGATGTAGATATCGACACCCGTGTTGGGATCACCGCCTGCGCCGCTGGGCGTGATAATCTTCTCACCGTCCAGAATTTTTCGACCGGATAGCTCTTCTATCTCGGCGATCGCATTCAAGACCCCGCGGGTCACGTCTTCGAACGGCGCCTCCACCGTCGTCGGCGCTTCGCCGCGATAGGTTTGGCGATAGCCGTCAGGCGTCTTTTCGATCAGGATGGCTTTGGTGGTGGTGCTGCCGCAGTCCGTGGCTACAATGGTCTGCAGCGGCCGGTCTGCAGCGGTCATGAGGACGTCGTGGCCCGTTTGGCTTCGGACCGTGTTTCGATGATCGTAACAAGGCGTGAGAGCGTATCCCGGCGTTCGAGAAGGTGCGCCACGCGCTCGAGGTCTCGCGCCGGAAAGACTACTTCGAGCATGGGCGTGAGGAAATGCAGGGCTTGGCTGCCGAGAAAATTCATCGGCCCCATGGACTCCAAGAATAGGGTTGCCGGCGTGACCATACCTCGTGCGATGACCGCATCAGCCACGCGTTCGAGCAGCGCCACATCATCGAGCGACAACGGTCGGCCTTCCGGCTCAATCGCAAAGGCATGTCGCAAGCGTGCTCCCAACCCGCTCAGTCGTTGTGCCAAATTGTTCTTGGGAAACGTGGTCATCGACTGAAGAGATGCTGCAAAGGTTCACGTCATTATATGGACGGGTCGGAGGAGAGTCAATTCAGCCTACGCGAAGATGAGATCAATGGGAAGATTGATTCCGGCAAGGACGTCTGATGAGAGTATTTGTCCGCCCCCGTAGAGGCCCAAAGTCTCATAGCCTTTCGGCGAGAGACGACGCACTTCAAGACTTCGGTTTTCCGGATCAACCAGCCAGTACTCTCTCGCGTAGTATTGCCCATACCACATGGCTTTTTCAGTTCGATCGCGAGTCGCTGTGGCAGGAGAGAATACTTCAACCACCAGATCGGGTGCGCCTTCTATTCGGTTACCGACAATCGATAATCTCTCCATCGAGATAAAGAGAAGATCAGGTTGCACAATAAGAGGGCGCGCGCGATCCAATACGACATCGAGAGGTGAGACAAATACTTTGCCCAGGTTGTTTGCCCGAACGTATTGATCCAATGCTCTCACCAAATTAACGACGATCGACTGATGCTTCGGAGAGGGCGAAGGCGGCATATATAGTTCTCCGTCAATCAACTCGCTCGGACGAGTCTCTTCGGACAGAGAATAATATTCTTCATAAGTCAGCTTGACCCGCGTGAGTGACATAATAACCTCCGTCAACGCAAGCTGATTGTACCCACACTACGGTATGGAAGTCCCTATACTATCCATTGTGATTTTCAGTAGCCCGCACCTGCTGCTCGGCATGATACGAACTGCGCACCAACGGTCCCGACTCGACATGACTGAAGCCCATCGCCAGCCCTTCGGCTTTCAGCGTGGCAAATTCATCGGGATGGTAAAACCGGGCGATCTGTAAATGCTGCTTGGTGGGTTGTAGATACTGCCCGATCGTCAAAATGTCGCAGCCGACGGAGCGGAGATCGCGCATGACTTCCCTGGCTTCGTCCAGCGTTTCACCCATACCGACGATCAGGCCGGATTTGGTCCGCGCGCCCATACGTTTGGCCCGTTCCAGCAATTTGAGGGAGCGGGTGTATTTGCCTTGTGGACGGATGGCGGGAAACAAGCGTCGGACGGTTTCGATATTGTGGTTGAGAATCTCAGGGCGTTCTCTCACCACGGCGGCCAATGCCTCTTCGTTTCCTTCGAAATCCGGAATCAAAACTTCAACGGCGCAGGAGGGAATCAGCCGCCTAATTTGCCGGACCGTCTCAGCGAAGATTCCCGCGCCGCCGTCCGGCAATTCATCCCGATTGACGGAGGTAACGACGGCATGGCGAAGACCCAACGCGTGGACCGCTTGAGCAACACGCAACGGTTCATCTCGATCCAACGGCAACGGTCGCCCCGTGGTCACCGAACAGTAGTGGCAGCGGCGGGTGCAAATATCGCCAAGGATTAAAAACGTCGCCGTGCGATTGTTCCAGCACTCCCAGACATTGGGACAGCGCGCCTCCTCGCAGATGGTGTGGAGCCTGAGTGTGTCCATCGTGCGACGAATGTCCTGATAGTCCGGCCCCTGTGTGATCTTGACCTTGAACCAGGGAGGCAGGCGTCCTTCTCTTCGCCGCTGGACTTCGCCTGGTCGAATCTCATTGACCGGCACGAACGTCATCGGTCCTCCTCCGGCAAGACCAGCTCCAGAGGACGTTCCAGGATGCGCTTGAACTCTCCCAGGAACTTCGCGCCCTGCATGCCGTCCAATGCCCGATGATCGCAGGATAGCGTGACCTTCATGCGCCGGCCTCGGTTGACGCCGCTCCCTTCGGGCACCGCGACATCACGCACTTTTCCCACGGCAATCGCCGCGGCTTCGGGAGGGACCAAGACCGCGATGAAATTCTCCACGTCAAACATGCCGAGATTGGAGATCGAAAAGGTCGCTCCCGTGTACTCCTCAGGTTTAAGTTGTCGGGTCCGGGCCCGCTCGATCAATCCATGCGCTTCAAGCGCGATTTGGTCCAAGGATTTTTTGCCGCAATTCCGCAGGATGGGCGTGATCAGACCCTCGTCCAATCCGACGGCAATTCCAATATCAATTGTGGCATGTTGTCGGATCTTGTCATCTGCATAGGAGACATTGATCTCCGGATGGCGAGTTAATGCCAGCGCCGCGGCCTTAACGATCATGTCGGTCAGACTCGGATGGGTCCGTCGAATCTGCTTCCATTGGGCTCGCAGTCGCTCCACTTCGTCCATAGCGATATCGGTGGTCAGATAGAAATGCGGGACCGGCGCCTTGCTCTGAGTCATCGTTCGCGCGATAGCTTTCCGCATTTGGCTGAGCGGCCGCTCGCCGGCCTCCACCGGCGCGCGAGTCGCCCCATCGGATTTCTGTTCCGGAAGATCGCGTTCAATGATGCGGCCGTCAGGTCCCGATCCTTTTATTTTTGAGAGATCAATACCGCGCTCCAAGGCTATGGTTTTGGCACGCGGTGAGACTTTCAGGCGCGGTTCTCCCTGATCCTGCGTTTCTGATTTTTGAGATGCCGGTTCTTGAGCTTCAGGCTTCCGGGCGATTGGCTTCTGGTCTTCCGGCTTCTTTCCACCTGATTGTTGACTCTCGGGCTTCTGAGCTTCAGCCTTGGCTGGATCGGATGCAGCGTGAGGCGTGTCGAACGGTTCGTCTTTTTTCCGAGCCGGCTTTACTTCCGGCGCGGCCGTTTGGGATGCGTCCGTGCCTTCAGCCAAGGCCGGCTCGATATCTTCATCGGGCTCTCCGATGACCGCGATCAACGCGCCCGCCTTCACCGTTTGGCCTTCGTCGGCAAGCACGCGACGTAACGTCCCGGAGCCGAACGCTTCCAGATCCATGACGGCCTTGTCCGTCTCGATCTCAGCCAGCGCATCTCCGCTATTGACCGAATCCCCCTCGCGTTTTTTCCACGCGAGGACGACGCCCTCTTCCATGGTGTCGGTGAGCTTCGGCATCACCACTCGAGTCGCCATCGTTATACCTACAGTTAATCGTTAAACGTCATTCTCCAAAGAGCCGCAGCACGCGACCGATCCATCCTGTTCGTCTTGCTAATTGTTCGGAAATCGGACGTATGGCGAGTTCCGGAGCGCGATCCGGATCGGGATAGTCGATCCACGGCTCTTGGCTGCCGAGATAGGCCGCCCCACGAAAATTCAACCGGCTCTTGAGCTGTGTATATCCACGTTCCCGTAATAGCTCGACGAGATGCATCAGCGCGCGGTCCGTCGTTTTATGTGCGTCCGTTATAACGGTGGTCTTCTCATAGCGAAGCACCGCCCGATAGAGATCCTCCACCTGTTCCATGTCCACAAGCCGGCTGAATCCACGCTCCCGCTCATCCAACCCAGCGATCTGGTATTTTTCTACGACATCATCCGGCATCAGACGGGTTCACACTGCTCTAAAGACAGCCAGGAGGTCGCTCAAGGCGATGGTCTTGTTTTGAAGAATAGCCCGCTCCGCTCTCAGCTCGTTCAGGTCCTTCCCACCCGTCAAGCAGGCTGCGCCTAATGACAGCACGCGGTCGCATTCCTGTTCGACTTTGCTTTTCACAACTCGGTTCACGGAGAGGATTTCCAGCATCTTTTCCTTCGTGGATGAAAGATGGGCTTGAAGCTCATGCTCGGGGAAGGTTTGGCGCGCGGCTTCATTCTGACAGCGATCCAGGTATTGCGCCAGAAACACATAGAGGCGGACCAGAGTTTCGGTAATTTCGATGTGTCCGGGAACGACCATCATCGCCTCCTCTAGTGGGGTCTATGAGCCCGCCACGAGATTTTTAACGGCCGCCATAATCCGATCCTTGTCCGGAATCGCGGCATCTTCCAACGGCCTGGTGTACGGCATGGGCACGTCCTCGCCCGTGACTCGCACGATTGGCGCATCTAAATAATCCAATGCCCGGCTGTAGACACTTTCCGCGATTTGCGCGCCGAGGCCGGCAAACCGCCAACCTTCCTCCACAATGACCAGCTTGCCGGTCTTTTTCACCGACGCCACGATCGTCTCGAGATCCAAGGGCTTCAGCGTCCGAGGATCGACGACTTCGGCCTCGATGCCCTCTTGGGCCAATTGCGCCGCTGCGTCCATCGCCAGCAATAACATTTTGGAATACGCGACGACCGTCACATCTTTCCCTTGACGCTTGACCTCCGCCTGTCCGATCGGGACGGTATACTCGCCTTCTTGGACCTCCCCTTTGGTGGCGTAGAGCAATTGCGCCTCGATAAAAATCACCGGATTGTGATCACGAATGGCGCTTTTCAAGAGTCCTTTGGCATCGTGCGGGGTGGCCGGCGCAATGACCTTGAGCCCGGGAACATGGCAGAACCACGCCTCCAAACTTTGCGAGTGCTGCGCGCCCAGTTGGTGGGCCGCGCTGCCGGGCCCGCGAATGACGAGAGGGGTCGACAACTGCCCGCCGGACATGTAGCGAAGCTTGGCGGCGTTGTTCACGATTTGATCGAGCGCCAGAATGCCGAAATTGAACGTCATCAGCTCGACGATGGGATGCAGTCCGGCCATCGCGGCCCCGATCGCCAATCCGGTGAACCCGGCTTCGGTAATCGGCGTATCCAGGACGCGGCGCGCGCCGAACTCTTCGACGAAGCCCTTGCTGACTTTGAAGGCGCCTTGGTAATAGCCGACTTCCTCGCCGATAAGAAAGATACGTTCATCACGGCGCATCTCTTCCCGCATGGCTTGGTTCAACGCTTCGCGGTACGACAGCATCATGATCACGACTCCGCAACGGAGACGTCTTCGTATAATTCAGCCGGGGCCGGAAACGGACTTTCGTCGGCGAATTTGACCGAGGCCATGACCACCTCCATCACCTCACGCTCGAGCCGTTTGAACTCCGTTTCTGTCCCGAGTTTGTGATCGAGGATGACCTGCTTCAGAACAACGAGGGGATCTCGTTTTCGTTCTTCTTCCACTTCCTGCTTCGTCCGATAATGGCCATGCGCGGGATCCGCCATGGAATGGCCCAAAAAACGATACGTGATCGCTTCGACGAAGTACGGGCCTTGTCCTCGACGCACCTGATCGACGACCTTTTGCATCATGTCGCGTACCGCCAAGACATCCATCCCGTCCATCTGCGCCGCCTCAATTCCATGTGCACGCGCTTTGTCCGTGAGATTGGAATACAACGCGACGGCGCGATGGACCGGGGTTCCCATCCCATAGCGATTATTTTCGCACACGAAGATGACCGGCAGTTTCCACAGGGCGGCCAGATTGAACGCCTCGTGCGCCTGCCCGCTCGGCACGGCTCCTTCACCGAAAAAGCAGACCACGACCTGATCACGTTGCTGGTATTGCATCGCGAACGCCAGGCCCGTGGCCAGCGGAAGATGGCCGCCCACAATGGCGTACCCGCCCATAAAATTCCGCTGTGCGTCGACAAGGTGCATGGAGCCGCCTTTGCCCTTGCACAATCCCGTAGCCTTCCCAAATAATTCGGCCATGACCCGATTGGGATCGGAACCCTTGGCCAAGCAATGCCCATGGTCACGATACGCGCTGATCGCGTAATCGTCCGCCCTCAAGGCCGCGATGGTCCCGACCGCAATGGCTTCTTCGCCGATGTAGAGATGCAGGAATCCGGCAATTTTAGCCAGCGCATACATCTCCGCGGACTTCTCCTCGAAACGACGGATCAAGAGCATTTGCCGGTACAGTGAAAAGAGATCGTCCCGGTCCATGAGGTCATTATGCAGGAATGATAGGAGCGGACTCAAGAAGGGGCGGACTTAGAATCTCTATACCAAAGACGCATTGAGCGAGCGGACCGCCGTCGATATCATGCGCCGTATCACTATTGGAGGAGGATGCAATGCAAAGACACCGCACATGGGGCTTTCTAATTATTCTCGCGAGCGTGTTGATGACCGGCTGTACATCAGTCGGCAATCTCGGCATCGTCACCAAACCGTCAGCCGATAATGCCGAGCGACTGAAGAACGGGGTGGCGTTCGAAGAATTGGGGCCGGCAGAGGGAACCGCCTGCCGGCATTTCATCATCGCGGTCATTCCATTCGGAAATTCCACGTTCTCCAAAGCCGTCGAGAATGCGCTCGCAGAAAAAAACGCCGATGCGCTCATCAATGTCACCGTCTCGAGCAGCCTCTATGGATTCATCCCTATCTACAATGTGTACAGCTTCACCTGCACGACGGTGAACGGGATTGCAGTTCGGTACAAGGAGCTTCCAGCCAAAGTCTCCGACACACCTTGACTGGAGATCGAGGTCACCAGTTCCTCGTCTATTCACCGGCTCTTATGGTGCGAGCGTGCCGCGGATTTGATGGAGAAGCTATCCGCTTATGTCGGCAAGATCAGAGTTGGACTTTGATATCCGACCCTTCGACCTGGACTGGATAGCGTTTTACACAGGCGGAGGGATTATTGATGGAGATGCCGGTTTTCACGTTGAATTGCCACGCGTGCCAGGGGCAGGTCACGACGTCGCCCTCGAGTTCGCCTTCACCCAACGGCCCGCCGCGATGCGCGCAGGTATTATCGATCGCGTAAAAGGTGCCATCCACGTTGA
>DATFCE010000303.1:0-3338 GCA_035253365.1 Nitrospiraceae bacterium | reverse complement strand
CGTCGCAAACGCTTCGTTGAGCCACAGGCCATTCCACCACGACATGGTGACGAGATCGCCGAACCACATGTGCGCATTCTCATGGGCAACGACATCCGCCACGCGCTCCAACTCCGCATGGGTCGAGGCGCGCTGATCGATGAGTAGAGTGGTTTCACGAAATGTGATCGCTCCTAAATTTTCCATCGCGCCGGACGCAAAGTCTGGAATCGCCACGAGGTCCAATTTGTCGCCTGGGTACGGAATGCCATAGTACTCCTCGAAAAACCGCAGCGAGAACGCGCCGATTTCCCGGCCGAATGACGACAGATGCTGCTTGCCGGGTACGCTCCAGACGCGAAGCGGCGTCCGGCCGACCGTGACCGGCTCGCTTGCTTCGAGCGCGCCCACGATAAAGGCCACGAGGTACGTGGACATGCGAATCGTCTCCGCGAACTGCAGGACTTTCTTTCCGCCTTCCATGCGTTCCGAGGCAATCGCGGTATTCGAAACGGCCGTCAGCGTCGGATCGATAACCAGGGTGGCGGAAAAGACCGCTTTGAAGGCGGGCTCGTCCCAGCAGGGGAAACAGCGTCGCGCGTCGGTGGCTTCGAATTGCGTGGCGGCCAGTGTCCGCTCGTTCCCGTTCGAGTCGTGATAGGTACTGCGATAAAACCCGCGCAGCTTGTCATTCAGCGTCCCGCGAAAGGACACGGTGAAGCGCCACGTGCCCGGCTGCAGGATATCGGAGAATCGAAATCGACAACGCTGGGTCGATTCCTCGGGCTCGATCGTGCCCTGCTGAGCGACACCAGCATCGTTTTCGACGCCGGCCTCAAAGATTTCCAGTTCGAGGGCATTAAACACGATCTCGGATGTCGGCTCCGTGATCGTCAATGTAATAATCTCATGGCCGAAGAATGTGAAGGCAATGAGATCAGGCTCAAGGCGAAGATCATAGCGGACCGGCATGACGTACTCCGGCAGGCGGTACGGGTTCACGGCTCGTGGTTGTGATGGATGCTGTTCCATATCTTCTCCTGAAGGTCGAGGTGCCATGATGAGACCTTTTGGCTCGCGTTGAGAGAACTGAATTGCTGAGTTGCGGCGACGGAATCCAACCAGAGCTGGGATGGCCACGGCGATCGATGTCAAGACCTGGCGCCGCGTGAAGGCCTTGTCCCAAAGAGCAGAAAGAATGCGGTGGACGCGCTGAATCCGTTCACTTCCCGCCGACCGCGCCATCACCGTACGGCTTTCTGTACCTCAACCCCGTGCGGTGTTCCGACGATCAAGAGATCGGTCCTGCCGATGAAGAGTCCTGTCTCTACCACGCCGGGAATCTGATTGAGTCGTGCTTCCAATGCGGCGGGATCATCGATTCGATCGACCTGAAGATCCAGGATATAGTGTCCGGCCTCCGTCTCGAAGTACGCGCCGTCCCGATGTCGTATCGTCGCTTTCAGCCCAAGGCTTTCGATCTTCCGGGCGGTGTTCCCCCATCCGAACGGAACCACCTCGACCGGCAAGGGAAACGAGCCTCCGAGCACCGGCACGCGCTTGTCCTCATCAATCACAATAATAAGTTGGCGTGCCGCCGCGGCGACAATTTTTTCTTTGAGCAGGGCTCCGCCGCCGCCTTTGATAAGATTGAGCTGAGGATCAACCTGGTCCGCGCCATCGATCGTCACGGTGATGGTCCAGGAATCCTCACGATCCACGAGCGGAATGCCGGATTGTCTCGCCAGCTCGGCAGTCTCTTGCGAGGTGGGAACTCCGGTAGTGCGCAATCCATGGCGCACCCGTTCTCCCAGAGCCAGCACGACATAGCGCGCCGTCGTGCCGGTACCCAATCCAACCACGTCGCCATCGCGCACATAGCCGACGGCCGCCTCCGCCGCCATTTTTTTCAACGCCTCTTTATCCATTGTTATTTATCTGATTCAGAACAGCTCATTGGAGATTTCAGTGACCCAACCGGGTCTGCCAGACGGCGACCGCCGCCGATCCTAACAGGGCCGCCTTATCATTCATGATGACTCGAACCGGGATTGAGCTCAGCAGACGTTTGTACCGCCCTTTCGCCGTAAAGGCGCGCATAAACGTTCCGTCTTGTAACTTAGGCAACAGCTTGGGCGCGATCCCGCCGCCGAGGTAGACGCCGTCCAGCGCCATCGACTTGAGCGCCAGATTGCCCGCTTCCGCGCCGTAAATCGATGCAAAGAGGTCCAAGGCCTGGACGCAGATTTCCGCCTGTTTCGCCAAGCCGACCTCGGCGATGATCGGCGCGGGGTCGCCGGCCTTCAAACGCTCCGCCAGCCAGGTCGGCTCGTTTTTCTTTGTGTCGCGAAGGAACTCATAGATGTTGTGCAGGCCGGCGCCGGACAAGACCCGCTCATAGCTGACGTGGAGATAACTGGCGCGCAAGTGCCGGAGCAGGTCGATTTCCAGATCGCTATTCGGCGCAAAATCGGTATGGCCGCCTTCCGACGCGAGCGGATGATACCGCGCGCCATCCCATACAAGGATCGCTTCACCAAGTCCGGTGCCGGCCGCGATCAGGGCAATGGCTCGTTTCGACGCACCGGGCGTCCCGGCATTGAGCGAGACGGTCTCATTCGGGTGCAGGACCAAGAGGCCGTGAGCCGTAGCTTCAAGATCATTGAGGAGTCGAACGCTTTTGATCCCGAAGCGCGTTGCGAGCTCGTTGCCGTCGATGAACCACGGGAGATTGGTCGTGCGAACGCGATTCTCAATCACCGGGCCCGCCACCCCGAAACAGGCCGCTTCTATGGTCAGCGGTTTCTCGGGAGGGGAGGCTTCACGTTCTGCGCTCGTCGGTTCATCCTCCGCTTCGTCGAGACGAACTTCTAGGGCGGCCGTCGGCGGCTTCAAAAACTCCTCGAGGACTTCATCCAGCGATTGATAATCCCCGCTGGCAAAGGTACGCTCTCGATAGGGCTCCACCCGGTGCTCTGTCCAATCGAAGAGAGCCAAATGAGTTTTAGTGCCTCCAATATCTCCTGCAAGAATCATCTATTCCTCTTCATACGTCAGATGTTGTTGTTCTGGAATCAGCTCGGATGCGGCCGCCCGATCAAGAAACCAAATCACGCGTCCATGGGTGGGACGCACCAATTTCGCGGGATAATGCGAACCGCTCATCTCGGGCTGTTCCAGGACGGCGCGCACGGCAGGCGCCTTGGTCGCACCCGTGACCATAAAGACCACGGTGGCCGCCTGGTTGATCAGCGGCAACGTAACTGAGAGACGGTTCGGCACGCCTTTGGGCGAGCGCGTAGCAACGACGGCTTTGCTGTTCTCCTGCAGCGCCGGCCCCCCGGGAAAAAGCGAAGCGG
>DATFCE010000302.1:0-3846 GCA_035253365.1 Nitrospiraceae bacterium | reverse complement strand
TGGGGCGGGTGGGTGAAAAGGTCGCATCCCTGACAAAGGCACGGAAATTGTGAACTGGACGGCCATCAGCGTCACCTTTCAGCTTGCCACGCTGACCGCCCTCGTTCTGCTTGTGATCGGATTGCCGCTTGCCTACTGGCTGAGTTTTTCCCGCTGGCGTTGGAAGTTTCTGGTGGAGTCGGTGGTGGCGCTTCCGCTGGTGCTGCCGCCGACCGTGTTGGGGTTTTATATACTCGTGGCCATCGGTCCGCACAGCCCACTCGGCCGATTCTATACGGACATGGTCGGTCATCCTTTACCGTTTACGTTTGAAGGCTTGTTGCTCGCCTCGGTGCTCTACAGTCTTCCGTTCGCGGTACAACCATTTGCAACGGCATTTGAGCAGGTGGACCGCCGATTGGTAGAAGCCTCCTGGACGTTGGGGGTCTCACGCGTGCGCACATTCTTTCAGCTGATTGTACCTCTGTCACTGGCCGGGCTCATAACGGGGTTCGTGCTTAGTTTCGCCCATACCCTGGGTGAATTCGGCGTTGTGTTGATGGTCGGCGGGAATATCGAAGGCGTGACCCGGACCGTGTCGATCGATATTTATGACGAGGTGCAGTCGCTCAATTATGATGGGGCGGCAAAGACCGCCTTGTTTCTGCTGGTCATCTCGTACACCGTGCTACTTGCGGTCTATGCGATGAATCGCAAGGTGTGGGCGGTATGGCCCCAGAAATGAAAGTCGATGTTACAAAGACGTTGGCGAATCGATTCCTGGTGGACGTCCGATTCGACGTGGCGATCACTTCTCCGCTGGTGTTGATTCTCTTTGGGCCGTCCGGCTCGGGAAAAACCACGTTGCTTCGCTGTCTGGCCGGATTAGAGTGGCCCGATCAGGGACGCATCATCTTCGAAAATCGAGTCTGGTTCGACGGCGCATCCGGTGTCCGAGTACAGCCGCAACAGCGGCGCGTTGGCTACATGTTTCAAGATTATGCCCTCTTTCCTGCCCATACGGTTATGGGAAATATTGCCTACGGCCTGGGGAGCCTTTCCTCCGTTGAACAAAAGCGGCGCGCCACCGAGATCATCGCGCTGCTCGGTTTACAGGGGATGGAAGAGATGAAGCCCCCACAGCTCTCGGGCGGACAACAGCAGCGGGTGGCATTGGCCCGTGCGGTGGCGAGGCAGCCGTCGCTCTTGCTGCTGGATGAACCGTTGTCGGCCTTGGACCTCCCGACCCGGACCAAATTGAGAGCAGAGCTTCGCGAGCTACTGCGGCGGTTGGCCGTCCCGTCGGTGGTCGTCACGCATGATTGGGAGGAGGCCTTGGCGTTAGGTGACCATATGATTGTGTTGAAGGAAGGCAAGGTGTTGCAGCAAGGCACGCCGCAACAGATATTCAACCTTCCGAAGAACGTGGAAGTAGCCAAGATCGTTGGGATGGAAACCGTCATTCCCGGCCGGATTGCACATGCGGCAGAGGGTCTTGTGACGGTCGAAGCGAACGGGGTGGAGCTGCTTGCCGTAAGTCAGGAGGCCGTCGACTCGGACGTGTTCGTGTGCATACGAGCGGAGGACGTCGTGCTCGAACCCGTCGGAAGCGGCGCGACCAGCGCCAGAAATCACGTGCCCGCCATCGTCCAGGACGTCATGTCAATGGGAGCCCTCGTCCGTGTGGATCTTGAATTGGGCTTCCCACTCTCCGCCATCGTCACGCGCGCCGCGCTCGACGATCTGCATCTGACCCGCGGGACCAAAGTGGTCGCGGCCATCAAAGCGGGAGCCGTGCATCTGATTCCTAGACAGTCTCATTCAGCATCGGCATAGAGAGAGCGGCTAGGGCTGTGTAACGTCAGTAGATCGGATACCATAGCCGCGGTACAGTTTCGACTTGAAAATGATATCCGACTAAGATACCTTTCCTGCATATTGGATCCGAGTATTCAATTGGGTGGTGATCAAAATGGGTGCAGTTTCCTTAAAATTACCCGATGATCTCATAAAGACCAGTAAACGGTGCGCGGAGACCCTAAATCTGTCCAGGGCAGCGTATATTCGGCGTGCTATTGAACGGATGAATCGAGAAACTCGCGCATTGATTCGAGCCAAACGACTGGCTGAGGCCTCGAAGAAGGTCCGCAAAGAAAGCATGCGTGTGAATGCCGAATTTACCGAGATCGAACACGATCCGGATGCTTAATCGCGGTGAAGTTTGGCTCGCAAACTTGGATCCGCGTCATGGAACCGAACCTGGCAAAGTCAGGCCGGTATTGGTTGTCCAAGCCCAGGCGCTGGTCGATGCAAGCCATCCGTCCACGCTCATCGTTCCTCTCACGACGACTCTGGTAGATGATGCCGAACCACTTCGCATACGTGTTCCGGCCTCGGGACGTCTGCGTCGAAGTTCAGATCTTCTAATCGATCAACTCCGAGCCATTGATAATCGACGTCTCATTCAAGGGCCCGTGACTCGGCTTTCCAAATCGATCATGGCCCGAATCGGTCAGGCCTTGAGAGATGTTCTTGATCTGGAAGAAGAGTGATGATGATTAGTAATGAAGACATCTAGTCCGTTTGGGTGGATCCAACCGGTACCGCAACGCCTGGTTGCGTGTTTCCCTTCAGGAGAATGACATGTTTGGTCCCATTACACTCCCATTCGGCGCCAAAATGCTGTTTAACACCGTCAAGCTCAAGCCAGGTATTACCTTCGATGAGGTGGAGTTGGCCGTCGGAGAACTCTGCAGCGTCGTCAAGGAAACTTACGGCGGCGACAAAGGCGGGTTCATCGCGGGGCAGGTGTTCAAGTTCTCCGGCTTCATTTCAGACAACGGTTCCCTCAATGCATCTAAGACGGCCGACGACCATTACGTGATCGTGACCTACTGGCGCTCGTTCGAGGAACACGAAAAATCCCACGCCGACGAAGTCTTCAACAACAAGTTCTCGGCCTTAGCCACCATGTGCTCCGACACCAAGGAACTGGGGTACGACATGCTCTGGCAGGGCACGGCGAGGGGCTGAGAACGGCAGTACCATACCGTCGCACACATCGGCGGTGGGAATCCTATATTGCGCAGACATACGGCGAGAGATCCATAGAACAAAGGGCGGACAATTTCCTAGTCGAACCCACCGCCACACAAGCCCGAGCGTCAAACATAGGACAACGAGCGAAAGACAGTTTGCATTAGGCCTGTAGAGTTAGCGCACAATCACATCAACATCTCATTGGCGGATCAGAATTTCGAGATCCTCTGGGCTTTGTCTACAACCGCCGCTGTGATCCACGAGCCGGATTTCAAGTGCCCGCACGCGGAGCTATCCACGACGTGAGAGTTGGCCTGCTAGGCCACAAACGCCGTGGGAAGGAGGGTCAGGCGCTTGTTGATGGAGGCGTTAGTGGTATTTCTTTAAGAAGACCAAACCAAAACATCGCGGCGCGTAATCCGTCCAGCCCTTTAAATGTCATCCTTAAGTGTCGATCAGGGTCAAACCGTCGATCCCTCAATTTGAGCGTATTGACAGCCTTCTCGACGAGAGATTCCATCTCTACCTTTGATGGCGAGGAGTGGGTAAATGTAACTTCGATGACAACCTTGTGCCAGGGTTCAATCCAAACCCCCGGCCAGAAGATGATGCCGGTGGACATCAGCTCTTGGGCAACCTTTCCTTTGTCGGGAGTAGCCAAGACGTCTTCCCGTCGCTCGGCCAGGGTTCGCGCAATCTTCAACACAGCATCTATGTGCTCCCGGATGGTGTCTTCTGAGATATTTGGCAACCTACCGGTCTCATGTACGATCTTGTTCCGCCATTCCACAGCCTTGAGAACCGCATCAATTGGCAAATCCTTCACCC
>DATFCE010000301.1:0-9759 GCA_035253365.1 Nitrospiraceae bacterium | reverse complement strand
TACGCGAGAATCGGCGAATATCATCTCTACCACGCGTGGTATCTGAGCCAAACCGGACAAATCCAAGCGATTGTTCAAAGCCGTGGCCTTTCCTGCAAAATTGATCATATTCACCATCCCTATTGGCGACTGGATTTTGACATTGACGGCAACGATTCGGATCAGATTTTTGTGCAAGAACCCGGCGCATCTGATGAAGGGTGGGGACCCGGATGGCATAAGTACACGAACGAGCGGGATATCGTGAAGAAGCCGAAGAAAAATCAAGCATGGTTCGTGCGTGATCAGAAGACCGGGCGAGGCGTCTGGGTGCTGCCGGGTCCTAGCGATGGAATAGTCGACGCATTCTCGGACAAGGATGTTGCGGTCCGCCGCCAAAACGTGTTCGAGGATGAGCCATGGCCGTTCGGGGCGCGGGGGCATTTAGGCTATAAAGATGATGATGATATCCAAGAACAGGATGTCGTCTTGTGGTATGTCGCGCACCTGGCGCATAAGGCCGAAGCTGGCCCCGATCCGTGGTACTGGGTCGGACCTGTGCTTCAAGTTCATCGGTGAACCATGGCGCCAGCCCTTTCACCGTGCTGATCATCTCCATCCGGGCGGCTCGCCGCCGCGAGGATATTCCTGCAATTCCTTGACAGAATCCCCCCTCCACGGTATCAAACAGTACTGGTTCTCGACCTTACCAAAGGACTAGGCACCAGTTGGCGGAGCATCCCTTCAAGCGGCAATACGGCTGGCTTCCCCTCCTCATTCTTGTGATGACGATCGTGGCCGTGGTGATCGGCGCGGTCTCGTTGCGCTTTCTCGAAACGCATCTGGTCTCCACCACCGGCGAAACCCTCGCGCTCGCTGCTGCGGACATTGCCGATAAACTCGACCGTATCCTGGCCGAACGACATGCCGATACCCAGCTTCTGGCGCAAGCGGCCGTCTTCCAGGGCCATGACGCCAACGCGATGGAAGCTTATCTGGCGGCAACACAAACCGCCTATCCGGTCTACCTCTGTCTATACATGGTGGATGCCTCGGGTACCGTGGTGGCCGGCACGCATCCGGGCGTGCGGGGGAAGCACTATGCCGGACGCCCCTGGTTTCGGGCCGCGCGGGACGGAGCCCGGTTTGCGTTGGAAGATGCGCATGTGTCCGAAGAGTGCGGCGGCGTCCTGTCCGTGTCGTTCGCGGCGCCCATACGAGGTCAGACCGGACAATTCCTCGGCGTCGTGAAAACCGAGGTGGGTCTCCAGCACCTGGAGGACGTGTTTTCTAAGACCGTGCTCGCCATGGACACGCTGCGAGGAACCGGGGACCAGCTTGAATGGCAGTTTGTCACGCATGATGGAAAGGTGATCGTGGATTCGGTTCTGCGCCAGGCAGAAACGACGAATCTCAAACGCATCGGCCTGCGGTCCGCGGCGCTTCTGGAAGCGGGCCGGCCGGGATATCTGGAAGAAGACCATATGCGGCGGCAAGTGAGCGTGCTGACCGGCTATGCCCGAACCGGGGGGCATTGGGCCTTCGAGGGGTTCCACTGGGGCGTGCTGGTTCGCATGGACCGCCGGGATATTCTCGCGCCGATTCGAACCGTGATGTGGAAATTCGGCTCGGCCGGCGCGCTGGTATGGCTCCCGATGCTGGGACTTCTGCTGTGGACGACGGGCCGCATGGGAAAACAATATCGGCAGGCGGAGCAAGAGCGTGTGCGCGCCGCCGCGGCCGAGGTCACCCTCCGGGAAAAGGAAGAGCAAACCCGGCTGATTTTCGAATTGGCGCTGGACGCGCTGATTGTCATGGACGGCGCCGGCCGTATCATTGATTGGAATCCTCAAGCCGAAAAGATCTTCGGTTGGACCCGCCAAGAGGCCATCGGGCGTTTGCTCTCCAGCACGATCGTGCCGGCACAATATCGGGACGCGCATGAACGCGGCTTGAAACATTTTCTGGCGACCGGCGAAGGGCCCGTGTTGCAAAAGCGCATTGAAATTACGGCGTGCCACAGAGAGGGTCGAGAATTTCCCGTGGAACTCGCCATTTCGTCGCCTGCCCGAGTCGGCGCCACCTACATCTTCAGCGCGTTCATTCGCGACATCTCCGACCGGAAACAGGCGGAAGATGAGGTCGCGATCTATGCGCGCCAACTCGAACAAAAAAACCGTGAGCTGGACGTCGCGCTGGCTGACGCGCAAGCGGCGACCCGCGCCAAGTCTGATTTTCTTGCGACGATGAGCCATGAGATCCGCACGCCGATGAACGGGGTGATCGGCATGACGGGACTTCTGTTAGAAACGGACTTAAATTCGGAACAGCGAGAGTATGCGGAAATCGTCCGGGGCTCCGGGGAAGCTTTGCTCGGCATCATCAATGACATACTGGATTTCTCGAAGATCGAAGCCCGAAAGCTCGTGTTGGAAACAATTGATTTTGACCTGCGGACCACCGTGGAGGATGTCTTGCACGTCTTTGTCGAACTGGCGCGTCAAAAAGGCCTGGAGCTGGGATGCCTCATACACGCCGATGTGCCGACGGCCGTCAAAGGCGACCCCGGACGGGTCCGGCAAATTCTCGTCAATCTGGTCGGCAACGCCGTGAAATTTACGCGTCAGGGCGAGGTGGTGGTGCGCGTGAGCCGGGCGGAGGAAACGGACGACGTCGTGACGACAAAGTTCGAAGTGGTCGATACCGGAATAGGGATTTCCGCGGAGGGACAACAGCGCCTCTTCAAGGCCTTTACCCAGCTTGATAGCTCGACGACACGGGAGTATGGCGGGACCGGGCTGGGCCTGGCGATTTGCAAGGAGCTGGCGACGCTCATGGGCGGTCAGGTAGGCTTGGAAAGCACGCTTGGCCAAGGGTCCACCTTTTGGTTCACCGTCCGGCTCTCCAAACAGACGGTTCCTGCTCGGGTCATGGCGCCCTCTCAGCTCGAATTGCAGGGCCGCCGGGTGTGCATTGTGGATGACAATGCGACCAATCGGCAAATCCTGGAAACCCACTCCCTCCGATGGGGATTGAAGAGTGTCAGCGCGGCGCACGGCGAAGAGGCGCTGGCCGTCTTGCGCGCGCAGGTGGCCGCCGGCGAGCCGTGCGACGGGGCGATCCTGGATTTCCAGATGCCTCGTATGGATGGACTGCAATTAGCCCGGGCCATTAAGGCCGATCCGCAGCTCGCGGCGACGCGGCTCATTTTGTTGACCTCGGTCGGACTTCGTGGGGATGCCGAGGCGGCGCGCCAAGCCGGGATTTCGGCCTACCTGGTCAAGCCGGTTCGCCAGTCGCAACTGTACAATTGTCTCCTGACCGTGCTCGCACGCGACGAAGACGCGCGGTCGCGTGCCGAGCCGACATGCGAGACGGGCATTGTCACGCGGCACACGTTGAACGAGACGGCGGCGACCGAACGGCCCCGCATTCTCGTCGCCGAAGACAATACGGTCAATCAAAAGGTGGCCGCCCGCATGCTTGACGTACTGGGGTATCGGGTCGATATCGCGGCCAATGGGCAGGAAGCGGTGGACGCCGTCTCGAAGACCGCCTATGCCGCCGTGCTCATGGATTGCCATATGCCCGAGATGGACGGATTGGAGGCCACGCAGCGCATACGCGAAGCTGAGAAATCCTCAGCACTCAGCACTCAGCACTCAGCACTGAGCCCTGGCCCTCAGTCCTCAACCCTCAGTCCTCATATTCCCATCATCGCCATGACGGCTGATGCCATGGAAGGCGATCGCCAGAAGTGCATGGAAGCCGGGATGGATGACTACCTGACCAAACCGGTGAAGCGCGACGTTCTCCAAGCCATGCTTCGTCGATGGATTTCGCAGCCGCAGGCCATCGACGTGAATGACTCACCGGCCGCCACCTCGCCATCGATCCTGTCCGACGACACTGTTGACTCGAAGGTCTTAGCCGATCTACGGCAACTTGATGGCAACCAGACCCTTGTGCCCACGTTAATTGAGAATTTTCTACAAGGCGCACCTCGTACGGTTGAGATGTTGAGCGCCGCCGTGGAGAAGGAGGACGCCGCCGTCGTGCGGCGGGCGGCGCATGAGCTGATCGGCAGTTGCGGTAATTTAGGTATCCGGCGAATGGGACGACTCTGCGCCGAATTACAGGCCTGCGGAAAGTCCGGCAATCTGGCCGGCGCGGGTCCGTTGTTCACGGAACTGACGGCCGAGTTCGAGCGGGTCCGGATGCGTCTGATCGCCGAACGCGGGTGATGGGATCATCCTCTCCGAACACACGCGCGTCACAGGCCCCACAAACACTGCGACGGCCGCCCCAAATTCTATATAATGACGGAATCTCCGGCTCGACCAACGCGAGCGGCTGAAATGCACCGGGCTGTTTACGGGCTCGTTCATGGCAAAAACCAAAATTCTGATCGTGGACGACAATGCCGATACGAGACTGGTACTGAGCGCTCGGCTGCGGTCGAGTAACTATGACGTGGCCCTCGCGGCCGATACCTATCAAGCTGTGAGCGTGGCCCGTACGGCGAACCCGCACTTGATTCTCCTCGATCTGGGTCTTCCCGGCGGAAACGGCTTTATTGTGCTTGAACGCTTGAAGGCCATCGTCTCGCTGGCTTCGACGCCGGTCATCATCATGAGTTCGGAAGAGCGTCAAGATGTGGAGGTCAAGGCCATTGAGGCCGGCGCGGAAGCGTTTCTCCAAAAACCGGTCGATCATACTGAATTGTTGACGACGATCCGAAACGTGCTCGGAGAATCCGCAGACACCTCTCAGAAAAGCCTCTGACGAAACAAGTGTGCTGTTACGCTCGCCGAGCCTTGCGGCTACGGAACGCCCGCGGACCGGTCAATAGTCGTCGGTGTCCCCGGGCCGATCCTCCTGCGTCGAATCCCACTCCAAGCCGGCGCTCCTTGCCAGTGTCGGCTGACAGAGAGGTTCCACTTTAATTCTTCAGACGTGTCCGGTAGACTCGTTTAGCCTCCCGAATGGTCTTGCAGGTATTTCCCCAATGGACGAGGGCGAACGATAGCGTCGATGGCGCCTGACAATCACCAACGCTGGCTTCACGAAGAACGGGTCAAGCTGCTCAAGTCGATGGATCTGTTCGCCCATGTCGAGACGTTCCTGAACGCGGGACTCCTGGCGCTGCTTCTCTGGAAGGTGACGTCCACTCCCATGTTGCTCGCCTGGCTGATCGGCCTTTTAGCCGCCACCGGTCTTCGCTTCGCGCTGATGCGGGGTGACTCTTCCCATTGGGACGCCCGGTTTATCGCGGGAGCGGCGTTATCCGGCATGGCATGGGGATCGGCCGGGATTCTTCTGTTCCCGCTCGATTCCGTGGTTCGCCAAGTGTTCCTCGGTCTGATCATCGGCGGTCTGACCGCCAAGGCGATCCCCGTATTCTCTCCCATTCTCGCCGCCTACGCGGCGTTTATTCTGCCGGCCCTGTCGCCGCTCACGGTTCGATTCCTGACCCTGGGGGATGAGCTCCATCTGGTGATGGGGGCAATGGGCGTGGTGTACATCCTCGGGATGCTGATGACCGCCGGGCGGGCTCATCAGATGTTCATGGGGTCATTGACTCTGCGGCTGGAGAAGAACGCCCTTGTCGAGAACCTCACATCGGAAATCGCGGAGCGCAAACGGGCGGAAACGGCGCTGCAGCACGCGCACGATGATCTGGATCTGCGGGTCAAAGAACGGACCGCCGAACTGCTCCATGCCAATCGCGTGCTGAGCACGGAAATCGCCGAGCGCAAGCACGCGGAGGAAAAGATTCGCCAACAAGCCGCGCTGCTCGACGTCGCGCAGGATGCGATCCTCGTCGTCGATTTAGAGGGGCGGATTCTCTTCTGGAACCAGGGGGCGGCGCGTCTGTACGGGTGGACGTCCGACGAGACGGTGGGTAAGAAAACCGAAACCATCTTATCCCGGCGCGCTCCTCAATGGGAAGAAGCGAAAACCATATTGATGGAGCGCGGCCAATGGCGAGGCGAGATGCACCATGTCGCCCAAAGCGGGAAGGAGATCATCGTCGAGAGCCATTGGACCCTTGTGCGGGATCGGACGGGGACGCCCGCGTCTATTTTGACCGTGAACAGCGATATCACCGAAAAGAAACTGCTGGAGAAAAAATTTCTTCAGGCGCAACGGCTGGACAGCTTGGGCACTCTCGCCTGCGGCATCGCGCATGACATCAATAATGTCCTGACGCCGATTCTCATGGCCTCGCAGCTTCTCAAAATGAAGCCGATCGATGACGAGAGCCGGCAATGGCTCAACGGCATCGAAGACAGCGTGAGGCGCGGGGCGCATATGGTCCGGCAGGTGTTGTTCTTCGCCCGGGGGGTGGACACCGAGCGCGTGCCGCTGATGGTCAAATACTTGATAGCCGAGCTCGAAAGCATTCTCAAAGAAACCTTTCCGCGCTCCATCACGATCCAAACTGCGCTGAGCCCGGATCTCTGGGTGGTCGTCGGAGACTTTACGCAAATCTATCAAGCGCTGTTGAACCTCTGTGTGAATGCCCGTGATGCCATGCCGAACGGGGGGCGGATTCGGCTCGAGGCGCACAATATCGTCATTGACGAAGAGGCCGCGCGCCGCAATCGCGATGCGAACGCCGGCGCCTATGTGGCGCTGTCCGTGGTGGATACCGGAACCGGCATTCCGGCTCACGTGATCGATAAGGTCTTCGACCCCTTCTTTACCACGAAGGAGGTGAGTCAGGGCACCGGCCTTGGTCTCTCCACGGTGCTTGGGATCGTCAAAAGCCACGGAGGCTTCGTCACCGCAGCCAGCACGGAGGGAGTGGGAACCCGAATCACCGCGTATCTGCCGGCGGAACAGGCGGTGCTTGCACAGGATGCGACGGAACGCGCGCCGGAGCCGCCCGCGGGACAGGGCGAGCTGATCCTGGTCGTCGATGATGAAGCCGGCGTGCTGGAGGTGACCAGAGCGACATTGGAAACACATGGCTATCAGGTCCTCACCGCGACCGATGGGACTCAAGCGATCGACCTCTACGCGCGGCATCAGGGTGACATCAGCGTGGTCATCACCGATATGATGATGCCGGGCATGGATGGAGAAGCCATGTCCCGAATTCTGCGCCGTATGAATCCGGCGGTCAAAGTCATTGCGATGAGCGGACTCTTGGAGCATAGGCCCGGTCTCGGCCTTGGCCCGATTCCCTTCCTCCCCAAACCGTATACCACGGACGGTCTGCTCGGCCTTTTACAAAAGATATTGAAAGACGGCTCTCCGAACAGCCAACGGTGAGGCCGGTGTTTGGCTTTCCTCACTTGTGCCGATGGCCGTATTCCTTTAGATTGCAGCGATCGACACGCCATTGTCAGGCGGCGCGGAAGGTGAATCGTTCCGGACGGGCAGGGTGATGGCCCGAACGGATGCGGGCGGTACCATGCTGCCATTGACGTTGCTCCTTATCGCCGGCATTTTTCTCGCCGATCTCTGGACGCCCTTGGGGTGGGCCGTCTGGATGCTCTACGTCCTGCCCTTATGGCTTCACGCGAAGATATCTCCCCACCGGAGCCTGATTCCGCTGGCCGCCGTCTGCTGCTTGTTGACGGTGGTCGGGTTTATCTTTTCACCGTCAGGCGTGTCTTCGCTCCTTGCCGGCGCGAACCGCGGCCTCGGGATGATTGTTCTCGGGGTGGCGACCGCCTGGCTCGTTCGAAGCCGGCGGGCCGAGGAGGCGCTTCGCTTAGCCCGCGATGAACTGGCGTTGCGGGTCTCTGAACGGACCGATGCGCTGGTGACCGCGCACGAGGCGCTCGGCAGGACGGAGGAGCAATTCCTTTCCTTTATGAATCATTTGTCCGCATGTGCGTGGATCAAAGACCTCTCCGGCGCGTACGTGTACGCCAATCGGTACTTCCGCGAGCAATTCGAACTGGCGCCGAACGACCTCCCCGGCAAGACCGACATGGATCTGTTTGCGCCTGAGACGGCCGCGAAATTGACGGACAATGACCGGCATGTCATGCGAAGCCGCAAGGCCGTCCAGACGATCGAGACGTTTCAATTTCAAGACGGACGGCATCACGGGTTGGTCACGACGTTCCCGATGTTCGACAAGACGGGGGCGTTGATCCGCGTGGCGGGCATCTCCATCGATATCACGGAACGGACGCGGGCTGAAGAACTGCTCCGGGAAAATGAGCAGCAGATGCGCCTGTTTATGCTGGCGACAAACGACATCATCTGGAATTGGGATCTGATGACGGGCATCGTGACCCGCAGCATCGGCTTTGAAAAGGTCTTCGGGTATTCGGGCGATGAGATCGCGCCGACCATCGACTGGTGGAAAGAACGGGTCCATCCAGGGGATTTGCGGCGGGTGCTGGGGCGATTTGACGACGTGCTGACCAGCGGGGAGACGACCTGTGCCTATGAATATCGCTTCCGGCGGCGCGATGATTCCTATGCCGCGCTCAGCGAGCGCATACATATCATGCGTGATCGCACCGGCACGCCGGTGCGCGCGCTCGGCGCGATGACGGATCTCACTGAACGAAAACAGGCCGAGGATGCGCTCCGAAAAAGCGACGAGCAGCTCCGCAAGGTGATGGAGGAGCGCGAGCAATTGGCCCAGGATCTTCACGACAACATCATTCAATCGGTGTATGCGATCGGCTTGGGGCTGGAGGAATGCCAACAGCTCATCTCCGAAGACGCGGCGGCGGCGGTCGGGAAGCTGGAGCGCGCCATCGCCGACTTGAACGTGGTGATTCGGGATGTTCGCAACTACATCGTCGGAGACGAATCGGACCTGCTCGTCAGCGCCAAACAGTTTCGAGCGGAACTTGCGCGATTGGCCCAGACGATGCAGGGTGTTCAATTCCCTCGCTTCCGCGTGAGCCTTGAGACGATCGCGACGAGCCAATTGTCGCCGGAGGAGGCGCGGCATGTGCTCTTCATCGCCCGAGAGGCGATGAGCAACAGCTTGCGGCATTCCGGCGCCAAATCCGGAGCGGTATCGTTCCGGCGAAACCACGAGAGCTTGCGCCTGCTGGTGGAGGATGACGGGATCGGATTTGATGTGAACGAAGCGTCCAACGGCTGTGGCCTGCGCAACATGCGGGCCCGCGCGCAAAAGTTGGGGGCGCAGCTCCGCGTGGTGTCGTCACGCGAGCACGGCACGCGCATTATCGTCGATATTCCTCGAGACGATGCGCCCCGCTCGGCCTAACGCGCAGTCAATTGCAAGAGTCATTCAATAAAGGACGCGAGGGCTGCGGGGCGTTCGATCGACAAAAGCTTGACTCATGGCCTTCATCACAATAATGTGGACTACAAAGCGTATGAGGTACGGCCCGGATGGGGCCGTGTGCAGGTAATAGGGATGACAGGACTTGCCGGTAAAGAGGTTTCTCCGGGGCGCGAGAAAGCGCCGTCCATTCGGCTCGTGCTGGTGGACGATCACGAGGTGGTCCGGTTGGGACTGCGCACGTTGCTTGAACGAACGCGTTCCGTCGAGGTGATCGGCGAAGCCGGCACGGCGGATGAAGCGATCACCGTCTCCGCCAGGTTGAAACCCGACGTCGTCGTCATGGATGTCCGCTTGCCGGATGGGAATGGCGTCGAGGCGTGCCGCGAGATCAGGGCGACACGCCCTGAAACCCGCGTGCTGTTTTTGACTTCTTTTGCCGATCGGCATGCGGTGCTCGCCGCTGTTTGCGGCGGGGCCGACGGATATCTCCTCAAAGAAATCGGCGCGGAAGCGCTGATTCGCGCCGTGAAGACAGTGGCGGGAGG
>DATFCE010000300.1:0-4244 GCA_035253365.1 Nitrospiraceae bacterium | reverse complement strand
TGGGATGGGCGTCGGCGTGCTCGGGCGGGAGCGCGCCGAGCAAGGCAAAAGTCAAAAGTAAAAAGTAAAAAATTGGGAACATTATTCCAGGCGCTCCAAGATCTGTTGCGCGGTCTTTCGATGAGTCGGATGAAAGGCCGGATTGATGGCCAGCGCCTGGCTCAGATACGCCTTCGCCTCCTTGCGATGGCCGAGTGCGCGGGCAATCATGCCGGCATGGAACAAAATGCGGGCATCTTGAGTCCCGAGCTTCATCGCCGTTTTCACCGCCTTCCAGGCTTCCGTATAGCGGTGATTCTGGTACGAGGCCCAAGCCAAGATGTCATAGGTGTAGATATCTTTTCGAATCTCCAGTTCTTTGTGCGCGAGGCGCAACGCCTCGTCGAGATTCCGGCCGTGATCGGCATAGAAGAGCGCCAATTCGCGGTTGTACAACACCTTGTTCAATCGATCCAGCTTGGCAATATGCTCGACCAACTGGTACTGCTGCTCGGCGTTCTCCGGTTGACCCATTTCCCGATAAACGTCCCCTAATGCCGAGACATACTGCGGATACGGCACGACCCCGATGGCGTGTTGATAGAAATCCGCCGCCTCTTTCCATTGCTGTGCCGCTTCCCGCACTTTCGCCATGCCGGCCAGCCCGCGATGGTATCCGGGAAATGATTGCAGCGCTCCGGTGTAGGCTTCTTCCGCTTCGCGGAACTTGCCGTGATTGAAATATTCATCTCCCAACTCGACTTTGCACCACGCGGTGTACTCTCCGGTGTGCGTGCCCGCGCGGATTGCCATGAGCCACAATTCAACCGCACCTTCGGAATCGCCGTGCAGTGATCGAAAATGAGCCGCGCGGCTATAGGACCCCTGATCCGGTCGAAGGTCGACCATCTGTTGGGTGTACGAGACAGCTTTCGCATATTCGCCCATCTCCAGATAGGCATCGCTCAACACGCCGTAGTTCCAACTCTCATTCGGGCGCCGGTTCCTCGCCTTTTCGGCCCATGCGGCCGCTTCTTGAAACTCGTGTTTGTACAGTGAGAGCCACGCTTGCAAGCCAAGCGTGTCCACGTTAGCCGGTTCCAGCTCCAGCGACTTGGTCAGCAATTTTTCAGCGCGAGTAAAGTAAGACGCGTCGCCGTTTTCGCGTGACTTTTGGATATACAGACGGGCGAGGCGGTTTCGGACTTCGACGCGCGCCGGATCCTGCGCGGCTTTCGCCTCGAATACTCGAATGTGCTGATCAGTGAGAGAAGCGACGTCACGCGAGTCGGCGCCGGCGGCCGGCGACACCAAGGGCTGTCCCAAGAACAATGTAAAAACAGCAACCAGGCCGGCGACGAATCCCGAGGAAAACGTGTCCTGCAATCGATCGATCATAGCGTGAAAGTTCCAACTCCTTGCGTTCAAGACACAAAGACCGGGAACGTTTTCAGTCCCCGGTCTCCATTCCATCACGGTAACTGCGCATGCAACGCTATGGCAACGGTTCACCTGGATCGATGTGACGGCGATCGCGCCCGTCGAACGGAGTCGGCAAGAATGGGAATTGTAACGCGATGCCATTGGCCGTCTTGTTGGTGCCCGGAGCGCCGATATTGAAGTTCACCCCGTCGCCGAGAAACGGCGTGTTGGGATTGATCAACACACCGGCGACCACACGTAAAGCCACATCCGTCACGTCATCGTTCGGCCGCCGGCCGTTTGGCCATCCGGCCGGGTCCGGGGTCGGATTTCCACTGGCATCATGCGCCAACGGTCCCAACCGCTTCTGATTCGCCGGCGCAGTCGGCGGCACGGTGAGGTCTACGCGCAGCAGTTCGGTCAGTTGTTCTGCTGTGGCGCCGCCTCCACACACGGCCGGGCCCGGTCCCGGCCCGTAGCGGAGAAGCGCATTGACCA
The DNA here is from genome assembly GCA_035253365.1 of Nitrospiraceae bacterium. GTDB lineage: Bacteria > Nitrospirota > Nitrospiria > Nitrospirales > Nitrospiraceae > DATFCE01. The sequence continues at coordinate 2,345 of DATFCE010000300.1, read as the reverse complement.
AATCCTCCCGATTGGCGGTCGGGAAATTCGTTCCGAACACCTGATTCAAGGCGGTCGCGAGAGCCGACGTACAATAGAAGGGGAGGAATTGCGCCTCCATTTCCGGCTCGCCCGCATTCCACCGATCCTTTGAATCGGTCGCAATGATCAGCTCGTTGACCAACGGATTGGCCATCCTGGAGACCTGCGCAAATCGCGACGAGTTCAATCGGGTGCCGTTGTTTCGGAGCACACTGACCTTCGGCCGGCTGGTGCTGGTATAGCCGCCGATTACGCGATTGCCGTTTGGTCCCTCCACCACGCTGATCGGAAGCTCGATCGCGATCGTATTAATATTGAATCCGCTGAACGTGTCCCGCGCCCCGTTGACCAAAATGTTGTCATTGGCATCGTCGGCCGGCGAGAGAATCGGCCCGGCATGGAGATTCAACGTGTCAAAGATGGCGCCCAGATCGATGTAGAAGGTCTCGTCCCGCTGGCCGGCAAACACGCGGCCGCCGTTACTGAGTTGGAAGATACCCTGCGCGGCCAAGGCCTCATAATTCGGCATGGTACGCGGCCCGACATTCGAAGGAACCGCAATCCCCTGACCGATCTGTCGCTGGCCGCCGCCGAAATTTACTTCCGTGACGGTGTACGTCTGGCGGAGTATCAATCCCGCCGCGCCGCCCCCGTCCAGCGCCGTAATGGGAGGAATGGCGACATAGGACAGCGGGAAGACATTGCCGGGCGGACGAATCTCCGTCCTGAAACGGAATTGATAGGTCAAATTCTGCGCGATGTTATTTTTGTCCGTATCCAAATGGATTTCGTAGAGCACGTCATCGGCAAAGTTGAAATAATTGGGACCGGCGCCCGGCTCCTGCCCAGGGATGACGTTCATGATCAAAATGACCTTGTCCGGGTCTTGCCAGCTTCGGAACATATAAAAATCGGTATTGTCCGCCGTCGGATCATTCGCGATCAGCGGGGCCTCGCGATGGCTGGCGGCAAAAACCGGGATGGCGACGATAAGCATCAGCATGAGACTACTGAGCGTGCGCGTGATCATGAACATGTCTCTTTCCTCCCATCAAAGAAAATCCGCAAAATCACCCTACAAACCGTTTTCGATCAGGAAATTCTAACCTGGAGGCCGGCGTTGACGTCCTTCCGGTTCCGACTCTCCCGCGTTGACGAGGCCTGCTTCTTCCGCTGTTAACTCATCGGACTTAGGAGTGAAACTGTCTGTCGTCTTTGCCCCTGCCCCGCTGACGCTGGGCGCCGGTGTGGAATCGCCGCCCGAGCAGCCGGCGATAAGCCCCACCGTCAGAACCATGGCAGGGAACAACCATATGTAAGACTTCATTGAGCCCTCCTCGTTCAGAGACAGTTCAAACACTGCTTACGCCAAGCTATAGAGAATGCCGGTCCCCAGCGCGACGCTGGCCAGGCCGGCCACCGCTCTCATGGCGCGGTGAGCATGCACCCACGCCTTTGGTGTCAACGCAAACGGCACACTGAGCAGAGCGCCTAACACGACCATTCCACCGATAGACCCGATACCGAACAGAAGTAGGTACACAAATCCGTCCATCATGGACTGCGCCGTGGAAAGAACCATCAGTGAAATCAGCGCGCTGCCGGCCAACCCGTGTACCATGCCGATCGAGAGAGACTTATAGACCCACGAGAACCGGTGTCCATGGTCGTGCGCCGGCTCATGTCGATGAGAATGGACATGAAAGTGGCCATGGCTGCTGTCGCGCTCGCTGTGGCTGTGCGGATGCAGATGCAGGTGCTCTCTCATCAGTGAGAGCGCGACCGACAACCCGAGACCAACAAGCATGACACCCACGCAAGCTTCGAAGAACCGGGCCAGATTTTCAGGGATCGTCAATTTGAATCCCAGCACCGCCATCCCGACCAGTAGCAGCATGATGGTATGGCCGACTCCCCAATACGCGCCGATCGCGCAGGAACGCCAGAGCGTCCCGTTCTCGCTCGTCAGCGTGGAGACCGCGACGATGTGATCCGCATCCAGCGCGTGCCGCCCGCCCATGAGGAGGCCAAGCGTGAAGATAGAGAGACTACTGGGATCAAGCGGCGCCGGCATCGTTACACACCAATGGTGGATGGGTTATCGATCTGTGGATTTGCTGGCGCGTAGACGCCGCCCGGCCCAAAGACCGATCCCCAGGAATCCGCTCCCTAGAAGGACTAAGGTCGAAGGCTCCGGAATCAGTCCGGGAGGAGGAGTGACGCCTCCTTGAGCAAAGGTAGTCTGCACGCCGCCCAACGTGGATGTCCCTCCCTCGCTGAACAGGACAAGCTCCTGATCGACCCGCACAGACGAGAGCCCCACG
>DATFCE010000299.1:0-11625 GCA_035253365.1 Nitrospiraceae bacterium | reverse complement strand
GAAATACCGGCCGTTGTCAACCCCCCACCACGTCGTAAAATCAGACTGGCCAACATGACGGTGACCATATAAAACACGGCAAACGGGCTGTCGATGCCGCCTGTTCTCGCAACTAAGAAGGTTTCCAGCAACAGATCGACGCCGACTTGGACATACGCCAAGGGCGTCAAGAAACGAGGATCGTCCAAGAAACGCAGAGTGATGGCATAGGCGATCGTGACGGCGTAGGTGATGACGATCAATGTGTAAAAGGTATGAACGGGCTCGTCGCGACCGGTTTGGAAGGCGAGCGCCAGGCCCAACAGCAGGGTCACCACCACGACCCGGAACCCCATCAACCAGTACAGCCGAATTTTGAGGTCGTCCATTGACTCCTTCGGGTGGGAGCTGCTGTGCGGACCGCGGACGCGAACGTTAGCCCACATTATTCATGACGGTTCGTGACGAAACCGCCAAGACGCCACGCGAGACGGGCGCGCGGAGCCCCGAGGGGCCGAAGCGTACTTGAAACAGTACGTTGAGGCCAGGAGGGCGAGCCCGCCCGCTTGATTGCGGGGACCCTGCAGCCAAGCGTGTCGCAGCGGTGTATCGGCGGTTGCAGTAGAAGCGTTCATGAATAATGTGGGCTAGGACCCGATGACGGAGGCCATTTTGAAAATCGGCAGGTACATGGCGATCACGATGAACCCGATCACGGTTCCAAGAAAGACCATCATCATCGGCTCCAGCAAGGCCGTCAGCGTTTCCACCGCCTGATCCACTTCATCGTCGTAGAAGTCGGCGATTTTCCCCAGCATCGCATCCAACGCACCAGTGGATTCGCCTACGGAAATCATGTGCGTTACCATTTTGGGGAACACTTCGCTTCTGGACAGCGGATCGGCCAGTGTTTTCCCTCCGCTGATGCTCTGCCGAGCCGAGAGAATGGCCTCTTCCACCACCTTATTGCCGGAGGTTTTCGCCGTGATCATAAGACCGTCCATAATGGGCACGCCGCTTGTGATGAGAGTCCCGAGTGTTCGAGTAAACTTGGCGACCGATGCCTTGCGAACCAGATCTCCCATCACGGGGATGCGAAGAGACAGCCGATCCAAGAGCAGCCGTCCGGATGGCGTTCCATAATACCGCTTGAGCGCGTATACCAATCCTCCGGCCGCCACCACCATGTACACGATATACGAAGACATGAAGTTACTGATATTGATGACCAATTGGGTCGGGCCGGGAAGCCCCACCTTGCCCGCCGACATTTCGGTAAACATCTTGGCAAAAATAGGAATTACCCAAATCATCAAGATCGTGATGACGATGACCGCGACGCCGATGATCGCCGCCGGATACACCATGGCGGACTTGATCTGGCTTTTGAGCTTCATCGCCTTCTCGATATGTTTCGCCAAGCGGACGAGGATCGTATCCAACAGGCCGCCGACCTCGCCGGCATGAACCATGTTGACATAGAGATCATCGAAGACCTTGGGATGTCTCTTGAGCGCATCCGCAAACGTCGATCCTCCCTCCACATTGATCTTGACTTCTCCCACCGTCTTGCAGAGAGTTTTGTTTTCGGATTGCGTTGAAAGGATTTCAAGACATTGAATCAACGGAAGACCGGCATTAATCATCGTGGCAAACTGACGGGTAAACACCACGATGTCTTTATCACTGACGCCGCCGCCAAAGCTCAGTTTTGGTAAGAATCCCTCTGTGGCCGTTTTTTCCTGAAGGCTTGTAACGACGACATTCTGCTTGCGCAACTGCTCCATCGCCTCATCGCGGGTCTTTGCCGCCAATTCGCCCTTTTTAACAGACCCCTGTCGAGTCTTGCCGACGTACGCAAATGTAGTGGTGGCCATTCGAGAACCATCCTTCTCTGAGAATTCATCGCAACGGGCATTGACCGCGTAGCAACATTCGAAACTGGGAGGGAAAATGGAAGCCAGTCATCTCAATTGCTTGAAAAGGCGCCTTATGGGATCGACGTCGATCCGCCCCTTTTCCCAGCGGTTCCTTACGCTTAGGTAGTATCACATGGCGGAAGTCTAGTTGACGATCTAGAGGTTGTCAAATTTTGTCCCTCTGAAACAGACGCGGGATAGAAAGGAGATGTTCGCCCGAACTAAGCTTCTCCCGCGTTCAGACGACTGAATCCGCGATAGAGATATTGGAATCCCGACATCACGGTGAGTCCAACCATGAAATAGAGCAGAGGCTGTATGAGCCGCAGATCCATGTGGCGGGAGGTGAGGACGACGACGAGGATCATATAGAACAGCTGAAACAATGTGGTGCCCTTGCCCAGGAGCGTAGGCGAGATATCCAGCGATGATTCGGTCAGACTCACGAGCAGCGCGCCGGTCATCAGAATCAGGTCGCGGCTCACCACCAGAATGGCAATCCAGAGGGGGATGAGATGGAGAACGGATAAGGTGATGAACCCCGATGTCAGCAGGAGCTTATCCGCCAACGGATCAAGGTACGCGCCTAGTTTGGTCCGCTGGTTGGCAACTCGGGCGATCGTCCCGTCGAGGCCATCCGTGATACCGGCCAAGAGGAGCGCCGCCAGCGCGTACTCATATCGCTCATATACCAAAAACCCGATAAAGACGGGGATGAGCAAAATCCTGAGAGTGGTCAGCGTATTGGGAACATTCATGACCGGGCCGGCGGCAACCGGCTCGCTGGGACGGGGGTCTCGCTGAGCGGAAAGTTTCACGTGCGTCGCCACCTTAATAAAAACCGCGGAAACTTGTCAACCGGAGTTGAACTCCCCCGACTGCTCGATTTATAATCGCCCTCGATTCAGAACATCATAGGGCGGAGAAATATGAGCACGCTTCCGCTGTCTCTGAAAAAAACAGACGGCGTCGTCGAACGGCATCAGCTTGAAGGGAACGATCCGAGCGACCGCTATTTCAGCCGCTCGATTCTCGTCAGCCGGTCTCCTCACGGCTACACGGCGACCGTCATGTATGAAGCGCTGACAGTCGAGAGTCAGCCTCACTCGACTATTGGGGCAGCCGTCAAACAACTCGTTGACAAGCTCCGGTCGCTGGGGTTCGACCGGATGCGGACGAGACCCAATTTCAAAGGCCGGCGATATCTGGCCGAGAAAGAAACCTGGGTCGAATATCCGGACGCCTAATCTTCCGCCTCTACCGGCTTCCTTCCTGTTCGATCCATTACCTGCTCGTACACGGCATCGTGCAATAGGGGACGAAGGTTTTGGATGGCCGTATTTCGCCGCGTCGGGTGAACCCGGTTTGAGAGCAGCACGACCTCGAGCTCGCACAGCGGATCGATCCAAATCGACGTGCCGGTGAACCCCAGGTGACCAAAGGCCTGAGCGGAAAAATATCTGCCCGAGGAGGAGGGGGGGGAAGGGGTGTCCCAACCCAATCCCCAACTCGATCCCGGCGTGTCCTGTCGAGAAGCACAGCGCCTGACCCACTCCGGGGAGAGAAGACCACTCTTGCCCAAGTAGCCATTCAGCCACAGTCCTGTGATCGCCGCCACGGCGGTCGCGGTCCCGAACAGCCCGGCATGGCCGGCGACGCCTCCCAGCGCATACGCATTTTCGTCATGCACTTCGCCACGGAGCATCCGTCCCCGCCACGGATCATCCTCGGTCGGCGCGACGAGGAACGCCGTCTGTCGCGACGATGAATTTATGGCCTTCTCTCCACCCCATGCGGCAAAATATAGCGGACAAGCGGCGACTGAATCATACACACGCTCCGCGCAGAATCCGGCCAAAGACTGCCCGGTGAGGCGCTCGACCATCATCCCCAACAGCATAAAGCCCACATCACTATACAGACTGCGGGTGCCAATCTCGTATGCCGGGGACTCATCGTGGATCAAATCCAAGATCCAGTGCCGAGCGGCGTCGCTTCCCAGAAATCCAGGCTGTCGGCCGTTCCGTTCGGCTATACGCTCGTAGAATGGTCGCCAAGCCGGCAGTCCCGCACTGTGGTTCAGGAGATGAAAGACGGTCGCGCGTTCGACCGCGCTGCCCTGCAATTCCGGAAGAATTGCGGCGAGCGTGTCGTCCAGCCGAATCCGGCGATCCTGCACAAGACATACGATAGCCGTCGCGGTCGCCAGCGGCTTGGTCAATGACGCCAAGTCATAGACCGTCTGGACGGTGACGGGCTGACGGTCGACACCAACCGAAATATGCCCCCAGGCGCGATGGTAACGAATCCGCCCCGCGTGTCGCACCAGTAAGACGGCGCCGGGAAAGACACCCTGCGCGACCGCGGCTTGCATCGTCTCTGAAATAGGGTCGCGGTCGTGCATCGATGGCCACGGTGAATGGAATCGGGATCAGGAGAATTGATGCGGATGTCGCGCGCATCTTTCATGAGAAGACACGCGCCGCTGCGTGCCTAATAATTGGCGCCGCCGGTCATTTTCTCGGCATGGTCGCTCGACTCGGCATCGGCCTCTCCTTCTTCAATTTCCAGCATGCGCTCGAACGTCCGCAAGGTTGAGCGCAGCCGCTCGATGCCGAGAATGCGCTGTTTGCGAAGATCCGAAATATCCCGTTGCGTGGCCGCCAGCTCCGCCCGCGCTTCGCGCAATAACTCCGCGGCCTTCATCTCCCCCTCTTTGACAAGAAGCGCGGCGTCGCGCTGGGCAACTTCTTTCAGATCATCCGCCAGCGCCTGCGTCGAGACCAGCGTATGGGTCAGTGTCGCCTCCGTTTTTTTCAGCTCCGCGAGTTGCGCTTCCGTGGACGAGAGTCGTTCGCGCAGCGTGGCATTTTCATGATTGAGCGCTTCCACGGTCTGCGCGATCTCCTCGAGAAACTGCTTGACCTCTTGCCGATCATAGCCCCGCATCCGGACGGCAAACACCATCTGTTGGATATCAAGCGGCGTGATCTTCATCGGTGACCTCTCTTTGGCTATAAAAACCTTTCGACAGTCCAGAGCCAGGCACGCCGAGACGTGCCTGCTTTATTTCACCCGCCCACCCCAGGCACGCCAAGACGTGCCTTCTTCCCGTGGGTCAATGCATTCGGACGGCCATCTCGAACAGGGACCGCACCAAGGCATACTGTAAAAAGACGATGACGAGAATCGCCACAATCGGCGAGAGATCGAGGCCCATCCTCCAACCCAATGCCCGCCGGATGGGATAGAGGACAGGCTCGGTGGCGCGCTCTAAAAATTGCACGATTGGATTCCACGGATCCGGATTGACCCATGAAATCAGCGCGCGCGCAATGATGACATACATATACAAGGTGAGGACCCAGTCCAGCACGTGGGCCAGCCCTTCCAGCAAATTTCCCGCCACAAACATCCTAGCCGTTTCTCCTTTGTCAGCTGCGCCATCGCAGGCGCTGGACAGGGATCTATCCTAATCGGACTGTCGTCCTAATTCCTCCGCTCGCTTGGTAGCGGCTTCTACCGCATCGATCAGCGTCGCCCTCAACCGTCCCTGTTCGAGTCGATGAAGGCCCGCAATAGTCGTCCCGCCGGGCGACGCGACCCGATCCTTCAACCGTCCCGGGTGCTCGCCGGTCTCAATCAGCATGCGGGCCGCGCCGAGGACGGTCTGCGCGGCAAGCAGCTCGGCCACCGATCGCGAAAGTCCCATCTTGACGCCGCCGTCGGCCAACGCCTCGATCGCCATGAATATATATGCCGGACCGCTTCCGCTGAGACCCGTGACGGCCGCCATTAAATGCTCATCGACAATAACCGCTCGACCGACCGCTTCAAACATGGTTCGGGCAACATGGCAATCTTCCTCCGCCACATTGGGTCCGAACGCCAGTGCGGTCGCTCCTTCCCGAACCAGCGTGGGCGCGTTGGGCATCACTCGCACCAGGCGTGTCCGGCTCGGGACAGCGGCGGCAAGCCGCGAAAGCGGGATTCCCGCTGCGACGGAAATGAGGAGTTTCTGTTCGACCACCGGCGCCAGATCGGCGAGCACGGTGTCCATCGTCTGGGGTTTGACCGCCAATACGATAATATCCGCCCATGATGCGGCTTCCCGATTATCCGCGCCGGTGCGAATTCCAAAACGCTGTTTGATAACATCGCATCGCGCCGGGCTGATATCCGTGGCCCATACGCCGGCGACTTCAACAACTTGGGAGGCCAGCAGACCACCCACCAAGGCTTCGGTCATCTGGCCAGCTCCGATCATTGCAATCTTTTTCGACACGCGGACGCTCACCCCGTCACCTCAACCGGCCGATCGCCGAAAATGGCGGTCCCCACGCGGACCATGGTTGCGCCTTCTTCAATAGCGACCTGATAATCATTCGACATGCCCATGGACAATTCGTCAAGCACCATCCGCTGCCGTGCGCCATGCGCCGCCGCAACGGCAAGCTCGCGCAGCGCGCGGAAATACGGCCTGGCGGTGTCCGGATCCTCCACGCGCGGAGGAATGGCCATCAGCCCTTTCACCGCCACATGCTCCATACTATTCAAAGCTACGAGCGCACCCGAAAGCGCCGCGGGCGCGAATCCGGTCTTGCCAGCTTCCGCCCCGAGATTGACTTCAAGAAGCACCGCCTGTTGCATGCCGGCTTCCTTGGCGCGCCGCTCGATCTCGGCAGCCAGTTCCAGGCTATCGACCGAATGGATCAGTGCAAACCTTCCCACCACCGACTTGACCTTTCGACGCTGCAAGCGCCCGATAAAGTGCCACTGTACCGCGTCCTGCCCAATGGATTCGATTTTCGGCAACGCTTCCTGGAGCCGGCTCTCGCCGACGTCCATGACGCCGGCTTCTATGGCGGTTCGAACCAACTCCACGGGCACGAATTTCGTGGCGGCGATCAGACGAATTGTTTTGGGGTTTCGTCCGGCGCGTCGCGCGGCCTGCTCGATCCCATTGTGAACGATCTGGACGTTTCGAGCAATCGCGTCGAATCCCGTCATCTTCGCCGATCGGCATGCCAGAAGTAAATGAAACGGATGGTATTGTACCGAATGAAGGGTGGGATGTCAGGTGGTGATTAAGACAGCCCGATCGATGTCGCTCGACGCGGGGATGGGCGGGAGGACACCACGCGACGATTTTGCTGCATCAATAGGATGCCGCTGGCCATGGTTTGCTTGACGACGCCTTCACGGCGATAGGAATAAAACAGATCGGCGTGGCAGATCGTACAAGCGTTCACCGTCCATACCCGCCGGCTCTCGAGACCCTCGGCGAGCGCCTGCCGGCGAATCAACTCCCGCAAATTGAGTACGGCTCGCCCGCATCCCGTCTCACGAGTGACCACGTTCCAGTAAGGATAGTGCTCTCGCAACGGTCGCATCACTCGCTCATCCACTTCGTAACAGCACATACCGGCCGACGGTCCGATCACTATCCGGACGTCTTTGGCTTCTGAACCGAAATGCGCATGCATTCGCGCCAGCGTCTGCGGAATGATGCCCGCCACGGCGCCTCGCCACCCGGCATGGACGGCCGCCACGACTTTTTCGCGGGGATCGTGCAATAAGACCGGCACGCAATCCGCCGTTCTGACCGTCAGCAGCACGCCCGGTTGGTTGGTGACCAAGGCGTCCCATCCTCCCGCGTACGTGGCCTCCTCTTTCGGAGGACGATCGATGATCAACGCATCCGTGCCATGGACCTGCTTCACGGACACGAGCACACGAGCCCCTAATGGCTTCACCAGGTTTTCATAGGACTGCCGGCGCGTGCCAAAGAAATGGCGCATGCCGGCGCCGGCAAACGCCGGCACGGTGATAGAGCCTACGGTCATGTTGATGCTCTCGTGTCGAGATCCGCCGGGGCGGTGAAGCCTCGTCAGTCGGCTTGCTTCCGCAGAAACGTCGGCACGTCCCATTCATCCTCGAGCGCCAGCCCCAGCCGCTCCTGAGCCGACGACTGTCCGTTCATTCGGCGCAAGAATGTCGGGCGTTCGAGATCCTTCGCGGGGACATCCCGGGTCGCAATGCGGGCGGCGGCCAAAGCCGGCTGGGCGCGAACCGCCGCAGCCTTTGGCCGTTCCGCCGCGGCCGCGACGGGCATTGCATCTTCCCGGTCGAATCCGGTTGCAATCACCGTCACGACCAGATCATCGCCCATCTCAGGGTTGATGACCTGTCCCACGATGATATTGGCTTCTTTGTCGGCGGCCTCCTTAATGATTGAAGACGCTTCATCCACTTCATGGAGCGACAGCGTCGTCCCGCCGGTGATATTGAGCAGCACGCCGCGCGCGCCTTCCACCGTCCCGTCTTCCAACAGAGGGCTGGAGATGGCTTTCTGCGCGGCCTCAAGTGCGCGATTGCTGCCCCGCGAGACACCCATCCCCATGACGGCGCGACCGGTATAGGTCATCACCGTCCGCACATCCGCAAAATCGACATTGACATGACCGGTGGTTGTAATGACGTCGGCGATCCCTTGGATGGCTTGACGAAGCACATCATCCGCCACCTTGAAGGCTTCGAGGAGCGGCGTGGCTTTATCGACGATGGCGAGCAAGCGTTGATTGGGAATGACCAAGAGCGTATCGACGTTTTTCCCGAGTTCTCGCAAGCCCTCTTCGGCATGGCTCATCCGCCGGTGGCCCTCATATTGAAACGGCTTCGTCACGACACCGACCGTCAAGGCGCCTAATTCCCGCGCGATACTGGCCACGATCGGCGCCGCGCCCGTCCCGGTGCCCCCTCCCATCCCGGCGGTGACAAAGACCATTTCGGCGCCTTCCAGACTATCGCGCAGACGATCTTTGCTTTCCAGCGCGGCGTCGCGGCCGACCTCCGGCTTTGCTCCGGCGCCCAAGCCTCGCGTGCGCTCGGGACCAATTTGGATCTTCGACGCGGCCTGTGAACGTCCGAGCGCTTGCACGTCGGTATTCGCCGCGATGAACTCCACGCGGGTGAGCGCCGACGCGATCATCGTATTGACCGCATTGCACCCCGCGCCGCCGACACCGATGACTTTGATGCGGACCGGCATGATCTCGTCATCCTCAAATGAGAACATCGCGTGCCTCCTTTGTGAAGCGAGGAGCCAGTAGCGAACAGCCAATAGCTCAGTGCTACTCGCCGCCAGCTACTCGCGACCTGCTTATGTTAAAAAAACTCCAGCATCCACCCCCGCATACGATCCAAGACCCGACCGAAGCGGCGCCCTCCGCGTCCTCCGGCGGTTTCCAATTCACTCGTGTGATGGCAGGCATGCAAAATCAATCCGACGCCGGTGGCATGCATCGGATTGCTGACGATGTCCCGGAGCCCTCCGAGCCCGGACGGAATCCCCCGCCGGACCGGAAGATCGAGCACCCGTTCGGCCGCATCCGGCATCCCATCGAGCATGGACGTTCCACCGGTGATCACCACTCCGGCCGCCAGCATGCTTTCGTATCCCGCCCGCACAATTTCCCGGCGCACGAGATCGAACATCTCCTCCACCCGCGGCTCGATGATTTCGGCAAGCTGTTTTCTGAGCATGGCCCTCGGCGGCCGGTCCCCGACACTGGGCACCTCCATCGTCTCATCCTCTTTCACCAGATTGACGAGCGCCGCACCGTGCCTGATTTTGATCTTCTCCGCCTCAACCTGAGGCGTGCGGAGCCCGATGGACACATCGGTGCTGAGATGCTGTCCTCCAATGGGCAGCACCGCGGTGTGCCGAATGCTGCCTTCCAAGAAGAGCGCCAAATCCGTCGTTCCCCCGCCCAGATCGACCATCGCCACCCCGAGCTCTCGCTCCTCCTGGCTGAGCACGGCTTCGCTCGAGGCCAGCGGCTGCAGCACGAGGTCCACCACATCGAGACCGGCGCGATTGACGCTTTTGACGATGTTCTGCGCCGAGGTCACCGCTCCGCTGATGATATGGACGTCCACCTCGAGGCGGCTCCCCGACATGCCCAACGGCTCGCGAATCCCATCCTGATCGTCCACCATAAATTCGCGCGGCAAGACATGCAGGATGCGGCGGTCCTGCGGCAGCACGGCCACTGTGCGGGCGGTCTCGATGGCTCGATTGACATCCCCCCGCGTGACTTCCTGTTTTTTGAGCGCGACCACGCCGCGGGAATTCTCCCCGGAAATATGGCTGCCCGCGATGCCGGTGTACACCGAATTGATTTGCACGGCCGCCATGAGTTCCGCTTCTTCCACCGCTTTCTTAATCGATTCGACGGTGCTCTCGATATTCACGACGACCCCTTTACGAAGGCCGCGAGACGGACTGGAGCCGACGCCGATGATGTTGACCGATCCTTCCTCCGTCACTTCGGCGACGATGGCGCAGATCTTGGTGGTACCGATATCCAGTCCCACAACGATGTGGTCTCGTTTTGCCAACGCCGACTCACCCCCTTCCACGGGCCGCCGTGATCCCGACACCCCCTGCCGCGTGGATTCTCGCCACGGCGCGCTGTTGGGTTACTTACCCTCGGTCCCGAACGATCACCTTGCCCGGATACCGCAAATCGATGTCGCTGCGCGCCTCCCCCCGGCCGGCTTTGCCCTCAGGCAGATACGGCTCCAATTTTTGAAACCGATCCCACTTCTCGTCGAACGAAGATTCCCCGAATTGCAACCGAAGTCCTTCGACGTACGCCACGACATTCTCCGGGTTGCCGACATCGACTTCGGGACGGCCATGGAACGTCCGGCCGAGAAGACCGGCCAGCTCAATCCCCCGCTGAGCCGCTTGCAGCGGGCGGCTTTCCTTCTCAAGCACGCCTTTCGGGCTGATCCCCACGAGCACAGGCAAGCCCGGATCGTTGGTCGGAGGAAGAACGGATAAGGCATGGCCTTCTTCATCGAGCAACAGCGCCATCGAGGGACTATGCAACACCGCGGCGGCGCGGCGCTCGGCGAGGTCGATCACCAACGTATGCGGCAGCACGCGGCTGACGGTCGCGTGCTTGATCCAGGGATGCGATTGAACGCGAATCGCCAACCGCCCGGGATTGATTGAGAACATGGTCTGACCCGGCCTGAGCGCCAGCCGCTCCAATACTTCATGTCTAGTCACTTGATTCGCGCCGATCAACGTGATCTCGCGCACCTCAAACCACCGGACGACGTAGGGTGTGGCGTGCTGAATGCCGATCCACCCGCCCCACGCCACGAGGCCCAGCAAAGCCGTGCCTCCGATGATTCGCCCAAGCCGGCGCATGCGCGCTTTCCAGATTCCCGGACGGGGACGGGATGGGCGGGTCAGCACATTGGGACGCGGCCCCGGCTTTTTGCCATGCCGCCTGCTCCACCCTCTCACCCTCACGGCGCGTGCCTCATCTGTTGTGATCGTGGTCGCTCACTGTTGATCAACCCCGCGGCGCACGTTTCAGCGCAGACCCTAAGATCCGTTCGGTTAGCGAATCGTAATCAATCCCGGCTCGAGCGGCTGCCATCGGGAGGAGACTGGTCTCGGTCATGCCGGGAATGGTGTTGATCTCCAGGACGTACGGCCGCCCTCGCGGCGTCACGCGGAAATCGACGCGCGCCGCGCCGGCGCATCCAATCATGCCGTATGCCTTGACCGCGAATTCCTTCATCTCCGCGACAACCGGGCGGGGCAATGGCGCCGGACACAGGTAGCGCGTTTGGCCCTTCTGATACTTGGCCTGAAAATCGTAAAATCCACCCGGCGCCACAATTTCGACCGGCGGCAGCGGCG
>DATFCE010000298.1:0-5372 GCA_035253365.1 Nitrospiraceae bacterium | reverse complement strand
GACGGTAATGATACGCTCTACGGCTATGACGGCGATGATGTATTGGATGGCGGTCCTGGTGAGGATACGCTAAAAGGAGGAAACGGGAACGATACGTTTATCTTTGGTCGTGGATATGGTGAAGATATAATTGACGAGTCTGATGATTTTGGCTTTTCTCCGATCAATACCATTCGCATGGGGGCCGACATTCTACCGACCGATCTGACGGTGTTACGCGGTGCTGATGGCTTCGCGCTGGATGTCAGGGGCGGCGATTTAGCGTTCCGTGTGAACGGCACCACGGACAAGTTAACGGTCAGTCGGTTCTTCTTGGATCCGTCCAATGAAGTACAGCAAGTTCAGTTTGCCGACGGCACCGTGTGGGATGTCGAGACGATCAAGGAGATGACACGTAACATCACCGGGACCGATCAGGACAATACGCTTGGAGGAACGGACTTTTTTGAAGAGACAATCATCGCCTTAGCGGGGAACGATTCTCTCAACGGCGGCGCAGGCCCGGATTCGCTATCGGGTGGAGCAGGCGATGACCTCTATTATGTTGTTGATGACGATTTTGACGTGGTAAGTGAGGCCGTAGGCGATGGGACTGACACTGTTTACAGCATCGTGAATTATACGCTGCCGGCAAATGTGGAGAATCTGACTTTGGAAGATACCCTCGACGACTTCGGGGCGCCGGACCAGGAACGGAGCGCCATCCTTGGCATCGGCAATGATTTAAACAATGTGTTAACGGGTAATGGCGCAGGCAATGTGCTCGACGGCGGGGCAGGCGCCGATACGATGTCCGGGGGTGCCGGAGACGATACCTACGTGGTGGACAACGCGGCAGATACGGTTACGGAGGGCTTCAATGCTGGTCTGGATACGGTAAGTAGCAGCATCACGTATACCCTGGGCTCCAATCTGGACAATCTGACGCTGACGGGGACGGCGGCCATCAATGGCACCGGCAATTCACGGAGTAATACGCTTATTGGGAACAGCGCAGCCAATGTGTTGAGCGGAGGGTCGAACGCCGATACGATGTCCGGAGGACTGGGCGACGATACGTACGTCGTCGACAATACGGGTGACGTGGTGACTGAAAATGCCGGTGAAGGAATCGATACGGTGCAAAGTTCTATCGCCTATACGTTGGGCGCCAATCTCGAGAATCTGACGCTGACCAGCAGCAGCGCGATTAACGGGACGGGGAATGCCTTGGACAATGTGATCACCGGGAATAGCGGAGCCAATGTGCTGACCGGCGGCGCGGGGAACGACAGATATGTCGTCGGCAGCGGTGATTCGATCGTGGAAAACGCCGGTGGGGGCACCGACACGGTGCAAAGTTCCCTTGCCTATACGTTGGGCACTAATCTTGAGAATCTGACGTTGACCGGCAGCGGGGCGATTAACGGGACGGGCAATGCGTTGGACAATGTGATCACTGGGAATAGCGGAGCCAACGTGCTGACCGGCGGTGCCGGGAACGACACGTATGTCGTCGGCAGTGGTGATTCGGTCGTGGAAAACAGCGGCGAAGGCACTGATACGGTGCAGAGCTCGGTGACATGGACCTTGGGTTCGAATCTCGAGAATTTGACGTTGACCGGCAGTAGCGCCATCAATGGAACCGGCAACACGTTAAATAATGTCATCACCGGCAACAGCGGGGTCAACACCTTGAGTGGCGGGTCTGGCGCCGATACGCTGACCGGTGGGGCCGGCAATGACACGTATGTGGTCGACAATACAGGCGATGCGGTGGTCGAGGCCCTCAACGAAGGGACCGATACTGTGCAAAGCTCGGTCGCGCATACCCTAGCGGCAAACGTTGAAAATCTTACACTGACGGGCAGTTCGGCCATCAATGGAACCGGCAATGCGCTGGATAATACGCTAACCGGGAACAGCGCGGCGAATGTCCTGACCGGTGGCGCAGGGAACGACACCTATGCGGTAGGGACCGGTGATACGGTCACCGAACAGGCTAATGCCGGGACGGATATGGTCCAGAGTTCTATTGCTTGGACCTTGGGTGCGAACCTTGAAAATCTCACCTTGACCGGCACGTCGGCCATCAATGGTACTGGAAATACCTTGGACAACGTGCTCACCGGCAACAGCGCGGTGAACACGCTCACCGGCGGCGCAGGCAATGACGTCCTTGATGGAGGCGCGGGAGCCGACAATCTCACCGGCGGCACGGGTAACGACACATACGTCCGTGACAATGCCAGCGATGTCGTAACGGAGAACGCGAACGAAGGGACGGATACGGTGCAAAGCTCGGTCGCCTATACATTGGGTGCGAATGTCGAGAATCTGACCTTGATCGGCACGTCGGCGATCAACGGCACCGGCAACTCCTTGAATAACACGCTGGCCGGCAACAGCGCGAACAACACCTTGACCGGTGGCACCGGCAACGATACGTACCTGTATAACCGGGGTGGCGGGCAAGACACAGTGGTTGACAACGATAGTACCTCAGGTAATTCCGACAAGATGCTGTTTGGGACAACGATCAATCCGTTGGATCTCATCTTCAGTCAAAATGCCAACGATTTGCGAATCAAGCTTGCCAATTCGACGGATCAGGTCACGATTCAAAACTGGTATGCCGGGTCGTCCAATCACACGGAAGTCATCCAAGCCGGCAATAGTGAGCAGTTGCTTGACTCGCAGGTGGCGCAACTGATTCAGGCCATGGCTACCTTCAGTGTGGAAACCGGCTTAACCTGGGAGCAGGGTATTCAGCAACGCCCGGAGGATGTGCAGGCAATTCTCGCGGCGAACTGGCAGTAGGTTGAAATCTTCGATGCCGGACGTCGAGAAGTTGCCGACTGGGCGCGATACAGGTCTTGATTGTCTCTTAATCCTCGCCCGCTATTTCGGCCTGGCGGCGGATCGTGCGCAACTTCGCCATCAGTTCAGCGAATCAGGCCAACCCCTCTCCGAGACGAACCTCCTGCGCGCGGCGAAACATCTCGGCCTCAAAGCGGGTCTGCTGGAATCAGATTGGACACGGCTTTCCGGCCTGCCGCTGCCGGCTATGGCGCGACGGAAGGACGGCCGTTACATTGTCCTGGCTAAATGCGATGCCGAGCAGTTCCTCGTTCACGATCCGATCGAAGGGCGACCATCGGTCCTGCCGCACGACCAATTCAAGGAGGTCTGGAGCGGTCAGCTGATCCTCTTCACCAAGCGGGCGCAGCTTCGCCCGCAAGACCTGCCGTTCGACTTCACCTGGTTTATTCCCTCGATCGTGAAATACCGGCGATTGCTCGGTGAAGTCCTGCTCGCCTCATTTTGCTTACAACTCTTCGCGTTACTCACGCCCCTGTTCACGCAAGTGGTGATTGATAAGGTGCTGGTCCATAAAGGATTCACCACATTGCATGTACTGGCCGTTGGGATGGCGGCGCTGGCGATGTTTGACGTCATGCTTGGAGGACTGAGGACCTACCTATTCTCGCACACCACGAACCGCATCGACGTCGCGTTGGGCGCGCAGTTATTCCGGCACATTCTTGCGCTACCTTTGGCGTATTTCGAAGCCCGCCGAGTTGGAGACACGGTTGCGCGGGTACGCGAATTGGAGAACATTCGTCAATTCTTGACCAGTTCGTCCGTCACCGTTGTGCTCGATCTGTTCTTCACGGTTGTGTTTCTGGCCGTCATGCTCTTCTATAGCCCGATTTTGACGGGCGTCGTGATGGGCTCCATGCCGCTGTACGCCTTTCTGTCGATCGTCGTGACACCGATTATTCGCGCCCGACTGGGCGAGAAATTCAATCGAGGCGCAGAAAATCAGGCGTTCTTGGTGGAATCAATGACAGGCATCCAAACGGTGAAAGCCCTGGCGGTGGAGCCGCCGCTCCAACGGAAGTGGGAGGAGCAACTCGCCGCGTATGTTCGGGCCGGATTCAGGGCGACCAGCTTGATTACGATGACCAGCCAGGCGGCGTCCTTTATTCAAAAAGTCACCACTATCATCGTGCTCTGGCTGGGAGCGCACCTAGTCATCAGCAATGAGCTGAGCATCGGACAGTTGATTGCTTTCAATATGCTGGCCGCCCAGGCCACAGGTCCGCTCATGCGCATCGTGAGCTTGTGGCAAGAATTCCAGCAAGTCGGCATCTCCATGCAGCGTTTGGGTGATGTGCTGAATGCCAAAACTGAACCGTCTTATAATCCCAACCGGACGACCCTGCCGCACCTCACGGGACATGTGAGCTTTGATGAGGTCACGTTTCGATATCGACCGGACGGCAAGGAAGTTCTCCGCAAGGTCTCACTTGTTGTTTCATCCGGACATGTGGTCGGGATCGTGGGTCGGTCGGGATCAGGAAAAAGCACGATCGCCAAATTGATCCAACGGTTGTATGTCCCGGAGCGAGGCCGTGTGTTGATCGACGGGGTAGATGTGGCGCAGGTCGATCCAGCTTGGCTTCGGCGGCAGGTCGGTGTGGTGTTGCAGGAGAATTTCTTATTCAACCGCTCCGTCCGCGACAACATCGCGTTGGCCGATCCCGGCACCTCTATGGACGTGGTCATCCAGGCCGCAAAACTTGCCGGCGCTCACGATTTTATTCTCGATTTACCGGAAGGCTACGATACGATGGTCGGTGAGCACGGCTGCTCGTTGTCCGGCGGTCAACGCCAGCGCATTGCCATTGCGCGTGCTCTTGTTGGAAATCCCCGCATTGTGATCTTCGATGAAGCCACGAGCGCGTTGGACTATGAGTCGGAATCGATGATTCAGCAAAATTTGTCCAAAATCGCGCAGGGCAGGACGGTCTTTATGATTGCGCATCGGCTCAGTACCGTGCGCGCCGCTGATCGGATTTTCGCGATCGAGAACGGCGAGATTATTGAAGAGGGTACGCACGAGGAGTTGGTGAAGCACAACGGCTATTACGCCCGTATGTACAAATTGCAAGACGGCTCTCGTCCCTTTTTGATGCCACATAGCAGACACACGGAAGAACCGGAGGAGCCGGACGAGCCGATCTCTCTTGCGCGAAAGGCTCGAATTTAAGGGATACCGATCACCGATGGCACGGGTACAACTGAGAAAACATCTGGAGATGTGGCGCGCGGCCCTGCGCGTTCAGACGGACACGCACGCGTGTGCTGCGCCAATGGGACGCGCCGTCGAGTTTTTGCCGGCCATCTTGGAAATCCAGGATACTCCACCTTCCCCGATCGGACGGGCAATCAGCCTGGTCATCATCGCGGCATTTTTCAGCGCCATTCTCTGGGCCACCTTTAGCCATATTGATATTGTCGCGGTGGCCCAAGGCAAGATTATTCCGAACGGATATACGAAGGTCATCCAGCCGCTGGAGAGCGGAGTCGTCAGGGCGATTCATGTG
>DATFCE010000297.1:0-6429 GCA_035253365.1 Nitrospiraceae bacterium | reverse complement strand
GGGATTCTTCTCGTTTCAGGGCTTTTATCGGAAGACCGACCGGACATCGAAGCGGCCTGTACGGCAACCGGGGGAAAGGTAAGCGGGGAATGGGCGTCCGAGGGATGGATCGCATTGGAAATCGGGTATGCGACTACAGCGCCGGCATGAGCAGCCCTATGCCTCTCAAACCCGCGCATCTCTATCAAATTAACGTCTCGGACGGCGGAGTGCCGAAATTGTCGGTGGGACAAGCTCGGATCACTCACCACGGTCTCGACGGAGATCGGCAGCGAAACCGCGTGGTTCATGGAGGAGTCCATCGGGCGGTCTGTTTATTTTCTTTCGAAGTGATCGAGGCGTTACGGGCAGAAGGACATGGGATTGCGCCGGGGTCAAGCGGGGAAAACCTTACTGTGGCCGGGATCGACTGGTCCCATCTCCGACCTGGGGTTCATCTTTCTGTGGGAGAGGTCCGATTGGAAATCACCAGCTACACCGCCCCCTGCATGCACAATGCACGGTGGTTTAAAGACGGAGCCTTCAGTCGGATCTCGCAGAAAACATATCCCGGCTGGAGTCGTCTGTATGCCCGCGTGCTGTCCGAGGGAGTCGTGAGAACGGGAGACATGGTGACGATAGAGGAAGGTTGAGAACGCTGAAGTCAAGGTTGAATTTCGACCGGAGTTCGAAGCTCCTCTCGCTGAGCCGTACCCTCGACCGTAACCTTTTGAGGTGCTGATGGAACGGGTCTTAGAGCCGGAGATCATGGACGATCCCGAGCAGGCATTGGCCTATGCGCGGGCGAACTTTGAGGCAGAGAACCAAGGGTTCGTCGATCGGTTTGTCGAAATACACCCCGATATCACCGCGGGTCATGTGCTGGATCTCGGGTGCGGCCCGGCGGATATTCCCATTCGTCTGGCCCAAACACTGCCGCGCTGCCGGATAACCGGTGTAGACGCCTCCCTTTCGATGATTCACCTGGGCAAAGAAGCGGTCCATGCGGCCCGCCTTGCCGATCGTATTGCCCTGCACTGCGAGCGAATCCAATCCTATTCAACAAACGACAAGGCTGACGCTGTCATTTCAAATAGTTTATTGCACCACCTCGTCAATCCCTTTAAGTTTTGGCATGGGTTGAAACAGTTGGCCAGACCGGGCGCTTCAGTCCTGGTAATGGACCTACTTCGTCCCGAGTCCAGAGAGCAGGCTCAAAGCTTGGTCGATCAGTATGCCGCTCACGAGGCGGCAATTCTCCGGCGTGATTTTTTCAACTCCTTATTGGCCGCGTTTACCGAGGATGAGGTTGCCGCACAGTTGGCCGAGCTAAATTTATCCCGACTGTTGATCGACGTTGTGGATGATCGCCATTGGATCGTCAGCGGGCGGCTATACTAGATCAAAGGCATCCTCCGGTTCGTAGGACTTCGCATGTTTGACCTGACCCGCTTTTCACTGAAAGACATGACGGAATGCGGGGCCGCCATCCGCCGCCTCAGCCTGCACGCCGCAAGCTTCGAACAATCCGCTCAGAAGATCGTCCACTATCTGTATACGCAGTTGACGAATCCGGCCACCGGTCAACCCGCGTGCGCGCTGGTCCGGTTGTTCAAGACGCATCGGTTCGAAAATTTGGATGCCGAACTCCAACGTTTCGCTGTTCAACGGGTCGGCTATTCCCCGGCGCCTTTTACCAAGTGCTTCACCTTGATGGCGACGGCGGGCGACCTGCCGGAATGGAACGATCGCACCTGCTCGCGTCGGTTCAAAGCGATTCCGATCAGTGGAGATAGTTTTGTGGCGCAATTTCCCATGTTCTCGCAACTCATGACCCAATTCGGCATGGATCTCCACGCGCTATTGCGACCCCGCTCCAATCTGTTAGTGGATGAGCGCGAGACGACGTTCAACGTGTTTTACGTGCCGGATGCGGAAGGCAGTCCCTATGTGCCGGGGCAGGAACAGTTCGTGATCCCTTTTCACATTAAATCCGTGCTTGGGTTCGGGAGTTTGTTGCCATCCGGGGAGTTGTTTGCAACCATTCTCTTTTCCAAGGTGCCCATCAGCCGAGATACGGCGGACCTATTCAAAACGTTGGCGCTCTATACAAAGATCGCCGTGTTGCCGTTTGACGATCAAGCCGTATTTGGTTGCGGAGCAAGCCGGTAGCCAATGGACCAGTCCGACCATACCGATGAAATGCAGACAGAGGTCAACCGGCTGAAGTCCAGGGTGGCCGCGCTCGAACAATTGCTGCAGGTCCATGAGCAGGCCGTGATGGCCCAGGCCGGGCGGATCGAGGCGGCGATGGCGCAGATCAGCGTTCAATCCGACGCCCTGAAGGCAATCGTCACGGGCACCGCCTCGGCAACCGGCGAGGATTTTTTCGATTCACTCGTCTCCAGCTTGGCTACGGCGTTAAAGGTCCGCTATGTCTTGGTTGGAGAACTTCTGCCGGGCGCATCGGACCGGGTTCGCACGCTGGCCGTATGGAGCAACGGCCGACTGGCCGCAAATTGGGAATATGATTTGACCGGCACGCCATGCGCTCACCTGATGAAGCAGGGACCATGTCGGTACGACCGCGCCGTCCGGCATTTATTTCCCCATGATCGACTGCTGACCGAGATGGCGGCGGAAAGCTATTGTGGAACCCCGCTGTTTGATCGCGCCGGCCGCGCCCTCGGGATCCTTGTGGTGGTCCATGATCAACCGCTGCAGACCTCCTTTGACGTGCAATACATGCTGACCATCTTTGCGGCGCGGGCCGGAGCGGAGCTTCAGCGCAAGCGTGCCGAAGAGACGTTGAGAGTGTCGGAAGAACAGTACCGGCTCCTGTTCGAAAACAATCCCCACCCCATGTGGGTCTTCGATCGTGAAGGGCTGAATTTTCTCGCCGTCAATGATGCGGCAGTCCGCCATTACGGCTATTCCCGGGATGAATTTTTGTCGATGACGATTCAAGATATCCGTCCCCCCGACAGCGTGCCGCGCTTGATGGCGCATCACAAAACGGATTTAGTGCACGAACCGGCCGCCTCCCCGAAGCGCGCCGGCATCTGGACGCATCGCACCAAAGACGGCACACGCATTCTGGTGGATATTACTTGGAACAGTATCGAATTCGGCGGGAAACGGGCCGAGCTTGTGTTGGCGAATGATGTGACGGATCGCTTACGGGCGGAAGAGGCGCTGCGGGCGTCGGAAGAGCGCCATCGTACGGTACTCACATCGGCGCTGGACGGCTTTTGGATCATCGACACGCAGGGCCGCATCCTGGAAGTTAATGATGCCTATTGCCGGATGATGGGATATGACCGGGATGAATTGCTCGGAATGACCGTCTCTGATGTGGAGGCGGGTGAATCCGCCGCGGCCATTATTCAACACATCGACGTCGTGAAAGCGAAAGGAGGTGATCGGTTTGAAACCCGGCATCGAACCAAAGATGGCGCGGTCCTCGATGTCGAGGTGAGCGTCCGATATGTCCATCGTGATGGAGGCCGGTTCTTTGCCTTTTTCCGAGACATCACCGAACGAAAACGAGGCGACGCGTTATTACGCCAAGCCGGGGAGCGATTCCTGAAGCAGGAATCTATGTTGCTGAAATTGACCCGCAGTGAAGTGCTTCGAACGGCCGATCGTGAAAAAGCCTTGCGCCATATCACCGAGGCGTCCGCGCAGACGCTCGGTGTCGAGCGGGTCAGCATCTGGCTGTACTCGCGGGACCGGCACGCCATTGAATGTGCTGATCTTTACGAGGCGGGGGCGAACGTTCACTCATCAGGCGCGGAACTGCGGGCGGAGGCGTTTCCATCGTATTTCAAGGCGCTGGCGACCAGTTCCATTGTCGCCGCAGAACGCGCCGCTGAAGATGAGCGGACGAAGGAATTCGCGGAGCCGTACCTGTCCCCCCTCGGGATCACCTCTATGATGGACGTGCCGATCTATCTGTTCGGAAAGCTGGAAGGCGTCATTTGCCATGAGCATATCGGGTCCCCGCGCGTCTGGACCAAGGATGAGCAGATGTTTGCCGCGTCCATCGCCAATCTCATCTCGCTGACGTATGAGCAAGAAGAGAGAAAGCGCGTTGAAGATGCCTTGCGTGAAAGCGAAGCCAAATTGCAAGGTATTACCCACGCCGTGCCCGGCGTCGTCTATCAATATCGAATCGGAGCGGACGGGAGTCAAAGTTTTCCCTTCGTGAGCCGGGGCATCTTCGAGCTGTTTGGGATTACCGCCGAAGAATTAGTGGCCGACGCCGGGGCCGGGTGGAGGCTGGTTGTATCCGAAGATCTGGGGACGCTCACAAGTACCATAAAGCAGTCGGCGGAGACGCTGGAGCCGTGGGTCGATGAGTTTCGCGTGAAGACTCCGCAGGGTGACGTGAAATGGGTGCGCGGCAATTCTCTCCCGCAGCGGCAGGGGAATGGAGCCACCGTGTGGAACGGAATCTTTACCGACATCACGGAGCACAAACGAGCGGAAGAGGCATTGCGCGCGAGTGAGGAACGGTTCAAAGCATTCATGAACAACAGTCCGGCCGTTGCCTTTATGAAAGACGAACAAGGGCGGTTGATCTATATCAATGAGCCGTTCATCAATCAATTTTCTCGACCGGCGGCCGAATGGTTGGGAAAGACGGATTGGGATCTGTGGCCTGCCGACATTGCGCAACAGCTTCGCGCCAACGACCTTGCCGTGTTGGCAGGAGACAAAGTCGTTGAATTGGAAGAAACGGTTCCAAAGCTCGACGGCACGATCCATCAGTGGCTCATGTTCAAGTTCCCATTTGTCGATGTGACCGGGAAGAAGGTGCTGGCCGGCATCGGGTTGGACATCACGGATCGCAAGCAATTGGAAGAACAGCTCCGCCATTCCCAAAAGATGGAGGCGGTCGGACGTTTGGCCGGTGGGGTCGCGCACGACTTCAACAATCTGTTGACCGTCATGACGGGATACAGCCAGCTCTTGCTCGGTCGGCTGGGTCCGGAGGATCCTCTGCGAAGCGATGTGGAAGGCATCAGTCAGGCCGGGGATCGCGCGGTGGCGCTGACCAAGCAGTTGCTGGCGTTCAGTCGACGTCAAGTCGTTCAACCCAAGGTCTTGGATGTCAATGTCGTCGTGGCGAACCTGGTGGATATGTTGCAACGTCTGATCGGGGAAGATATCCGACTGGTGACTCGCCTGGCCTCAAGCCAGGCATACGTGAAGTTCGATCCGGGACAACTGGAACAGGTGCTCGTCAATTTGTCGGTCAACGCCCGCGATGCCATGCCTGAAGGAGGAACCCTGACAATCGAAACCGAACAGGCTTACGAGGGCCATGGGGAGGCGACGGTGGATCCCACGGCCTTGCGAGGACCGGCCGTACGACTGGTTGTGCGGGACACGGGATGCGGCATGGACGCTGAGACTCGGTCCCATCTGTTCGAACCGTTCTTCACCACGAAAGCGTTGGGGAAAGGCACCGGTCTGGGCCTGCCGACCGTCTACGGCATCATTTCTCAAAACGGAGGAACTATTGGTGTCGAAAGCGTTCCAGGCGAAGGCACGACCTTTACCGTCATCCTTCCGAAAGTGGAGGCGGATGTCCCGGCTGATCGAGCCACGACCGCACCCGAGGGCCGAGCACGCGGCACCGAAACCATCCTGGTCGTCGAAGATCAAGGCATGGTCCGAAAGTATGTGAGCGATGTGTTGAAAGAGCATGGCTATCATCTCTTGGAAGCCACCAGCGGCGACGATGCCTTGCGATGTTCGGCGGAGTATCGCGGACGGATCGATCTATTGCTCACCGATGTCGTGATGCCCCGTATGGGGGGACGCC
Source organism: Nitrospiraceae bacterium (assembly GCA_035253365.1). Taxonomy (GTDB): domain Bacteria; phylum Nitrospirota; class Nitrospiria; order Nitrospirales; family Nitrospiraceae; genus DATFCE01. The sequence goes on along the minus strand of DATFCE010000297.1, from coordinate 617 downwards.
AACTCTCGCAACAATTTGCCGCCACACGGCCTGACACCAAGGTGGTATTTATGTCGGGATATGCCGGGGATGCCGTGCTCCGTGATGAAATCCTCAACGGGACGGCGTTTCTTCAAAAACCAATCGCTCCGGAGACGTTGTTAAGCAAGATCCGGGAACTGTTGGATACACCGCTTGAACGATTCCGCTGAATCCCTCCGCCCCGGCGCTTCTGCATTCGCTGCGATCCTCACCATCGCAATGTTGACCTCGTCCGCGCTGCCGTCGGACGCGCAACTGGACCGCCTGCGGAAATCCCAACGAGGGACCGAGGCGGTGAAATTCGGCCCGTCGCCGATGGCGCTGATCCCGGCAGGAGAGTTTTGGATGGGCCGCGATGGCGCCGAAGCGCTCGAAGACGAGCGGCCCCTTCACAAAGTTCGGTTGGATGCCTACTTCATGGATATCTATGAAGTTGCCACTGCCCGCTACGCGGAGTTTTTATCTTCGACGAACCGGCCCCTTCCGTTGTTTTGGGACCAAGTGGATCTGAGCGTTCACGGAGATCGACCCGTCATCGGCGTTAATTGGGATGATGCCGATGCCTACTGCCGGTGGCAGGGAAAACGCTTGCCGAC
>DATFCE010000296.1:0-3779 GCA_035253365.1 Nitrospiraceae bacterium | reverse complement strand
CCCTCAGCTTCAATCACCTCGAAGGCGGCAATGCGGGCATCGAAGGCGTCTACTCGGCCAGCCATTTTGTCGCCGGCATCTCCTTTCATTTCTATTAGCCCTTGCTCTCTCCCGTCCTCACGCCGCCGCGCTGGATACCGGGCGGTACACAGCACGCCATTGATGATCAGCAACCGGCGAGATCGTCGGCATGCCACGTTCATTTCCGCGCGCCCGTTTCCGTCCAGTATGACTTGCGGTTGTTGATGGTATGTCGATTGGTATGTCCGACGGACAGCCTCCCACCGTGAGCTGAGATGATGCATTGCATTCGTCTCCGGTGTCTTCGTAGAATGCCGCGTTTCGAGGGAGCGCGTGGAGATCCGAATCGTTCGAGAGAGCGTGTCCAAGGAAGAGCTTGCCGCGATGGCCGAGGCGCAGTTCGGCGATTTCGTCAAGGCCGTCGTGGATGTGGAACAAGGGATCATGGCCATCGGGGGTGAACTCCACGCCGATGAAGAGGCGGTGCTGCTTGATCAAGGTGCCCGGCAGGCGAATCTCTGGGGAATTAATCTGTATCCGCAAAAGCCCGCCGATGAATGGATTGAGTTCGATTCTATGATCAACGTCAGACCATCGCAGCGGAATCGCTCACGCGATGTGGAGGATCAGGCGTTGCGCGGGCGAATCCGTGACATTGTCACCCGGCTCGTGCGGATGTAAGTATGGCGCCTCAGCATGTCTCACTTAGCGCCGGCCGTTGGCAATCATTCTCGCTGATGGAGCAGCTTGCCAACATCGGAAGCGAAGTGGCGCGGGCCGGGCGCCGGCAAGGCACTGATCCGGCCGCCGCTGAGCGTGCGTGTGTCCGCGCACTGGAGCTTCTCGATCTGACGATTCAGGATGAACGATGGAGAGGACGCCGCAACGAACTGACCAGAGTTCGGGAGTGTCTGTGCGATGCGAGGCAAGGCGGAACAGACTACGGGACGACGTTCGAGGCCCTGGACCGATACTTTCTTCCCTTCGCGATCGCGGCAAATGCCGCGCGAGAATCTCGGATGAAGCGCTGATCCGATGCATTCAGGTAGAGGGGGAAAGGGAAGAGGTTCACGGCGACGGCGGCACCGCCGCGTCGATCACTTGGTTGTCGGTATCCAGCAACAAGATCACGGAACGGCCCTTCTCCAGTTTGTCGAGTCTCTCTTCCACCGGTGACCGGACCTCGTACGATTGCACGTCCTCATCCGGCGTTCGAATCGAGATCCGGCCGAGCGTCAGCGGTTCCGCAATCGTGCCTTCCACCTGCCGGTGCGCCCCCTTGATCGAAGACTTCCTTCTAAACTGCTCTTCGGCCTGCTGCAAGGCCTCCGGACCGCCGAACGTTGCGTCGGCGATCTGATCCGCCTCATCGATAAGGAAGACGGCATCGACGCCGACGGGGATGGCGGCCATTTTGCTGCGAGCCAGCGGGCGGATCGCATAGGACTGCTCGTGGTCTTTCTTCTCCGGTTGTCCTTTCTCCTGTCCCGTATCGGGTCTAATCACCGCATATTCTTGGCCGACGGGGAGCGGCTGCGAGATTCGGCCTTTGACAATGCGGTGATTGACCGTTTCCCCTCCGAACGGATGATAGTCCACGACCAGGGCTTGAGCATTGAGGGTGATTTCCAGCCGGTCGCCTTCTTTGATTGAATGAAATCCCTTATCCTGCGCCTGCTTCAACGACAAAAACAACGGCTGCACTTCCCCGACATCCACCTTGATGTGGTCCGCGGTGATCTCCTGCACCGTTCCGATGACCCGGCGATGGCCGGACAGCAAGGTGGGCGTGTCTTGTGTTGAGGGAGGCAGGCGGACGGCTCCTGTCCGGTCATTCGCCCGCGGCGGAGGAGGGATGCATGCGGGAATGGTCAAGACGAGGCCGAGCAGGACCAAAGCCGCAATTCCCACACCGGCGTCTTGCCATGCACGGGGCATCATTCCCCGCCCTCTCCCGATTCGCTCACTCCAGCATGTTATGAGGCATGCGCCGGCGGATTGCGCGCGCTTTCTGTTCCGCCTCATCGGCCGCCGACAGGAGGTCCTCGGCCAGATCGCGTTTTCGCTGAACCAAGGCATTGTCCGCTCCGGACTGGTTCGCCAAGGCGTCGGCTTCGATCTGCCGCCGTCTCGCCATTTCACGCAACTCCACGGCCTGTTGCCGGTAGTGAAACCGCAAATTCGCCATGTCCTCTTGGGTAGCGACACTGCCTTCCGGCGGTGCAGTCGCGGTCCGGCCTGAACCGCCGGCGCAAGACAGCAACATCAAGCAGGCGCACGACGCGCCCCATATCGCGATGGGTTTCATTATTTCTCCTTTTTACTTTTTCATTTTGCATTTAATATTTTGCATTCCTTCTGCCGCTACGTCGCGTCGTCCCCGCCGGTATCATCATCGGCCAGGAAATCATCGATCATAGCCTTGGGCAGAGTCAACGTGTTCACGAGCACGTCCAGCGCGAACTGCGCCGTCCCTTTCACCCCGCGGGAGAGGGATTCGACCGGCAGATAGGTGATCTGCGGATCAGCGGACGCGCCTTTCACTTCGAACACGGCTGTATCGAACCCTTCGCGATTGCCGGCGAATAATCTTCCGAACAAGGGAATGCGTTTCAGCAGAGCGGAGTAAGAGCCGAGCGGGCTGGTCGCCAGTACCATATCCAACCGATCGGCCACGAAGTCATAGCGGCCGGACCCGCTGATCTTAAGAATCGGGCTGTCCAGAACGAGTTCCTTGAACGTGACCAGGCCGTTGGCAATGGTAAAAGCGCTACGAAGTTGATCGAAGGGCAGGCCGTTCCTCGTGACATCGACTTCGCCTTGCAGCATCGCCGGCAGATTCAACACGGACAGCAATTTGGACATGATCGGCACGTTGAGAATGCGGCCGTCTTCGACGATGAGGCGGATCGGTCTCGTACCGGTCATCGACGGGATGACCAGGCCGGCCTGTCCCAGTTCGACGTCCATCTTTCCGTTGATCGACATCCAGCCTTCGAGCGTGTTGCGTTTCGTTGCAAGCGACAGCACGCGCTGTATCGGCAGGCCGCTGACCCGAAACATGCTTTTGACCCGCCCGGCTTGTCGTTCGGGCGGCTGCACGACGACGCGCCCGCCGACATGGCCGTCGTCCGTATCGCCGGTCAGATGATCAATGGTCAGCACGCCATGGTTCAAGCTGATTCGGCAGGAGGTATTGGTAAACAAAAAGCGATCGTAGTAGGCGGCTTGGACGAAGACCGTCGCCGTCAGCCGGCTGTCGGTCCACCAGCTGGACGTGGACGGGCGTTGCGTGTCCCGGCCGGACCGACCGGTGGCGTGTAACAAGGCGAGGTCGAACTGCGACGACTCGACCACGAGGGTGGCCTGCGGCGTGGCGGTCCACCCGGCGATCGATCCCCGGACGCGGAGATCGCTGTCGCCGATCGTAAGCGAGAGACGTCGAACACCGATGCTCTGATGATCGAATTGGGCGGTGAGCGCGACGTTCCGGATCGCGTGGGGAAGGTGTTCCAAGACGATAAGGCCGTTGGTGAAACGAATGTGGCCCGACGCGTCCCACGATGACCGATCCATCGCGTACCCTCGCATGGTGAGGCTGATCTCCAGAACCCCGGCTTTCACCGCGCCGATCGAGACCCCTTGGGGAAGCTTTTGGAGGGAGATGGGTTTGATGGCCACTCGCGCCTCGAAATCCCACTCATCGGACAACCGGATATGGCCTTCGCCGGCAAGACGAATGGGCGGAATAAGCAGAT
>DATFCE010000295.1:0-7641 GCA_035253365.1 Nitrospiraceae bacterium | reverse complement strand
TCGAGGTTATTTGATCTGGCACACGCAGAAATCCCTCTCCTTCACTCCCGTCTCTGCGTGCCTGATCCTCGATTTCCTGATACGACGGAAGCTGTCCAAGGCGGATGATGCCCTTCTCAGTGAATTCCCGGGCGTATTGCTCATTTTTGTAGGCTTTAAAGACGCGACTAGGGAGTGCTCCGATGACTGACTCGACTCTCATAGGCAGGGAACTTGTTTCAAGCTAACACCGGGTTAAGGAATAGGCACCGTCGCTTGAGCCTTCCGTTCGTCCGCTCCCACCGTGGTTAGGGCACACCAATATCGCGAACCTCTCGCTACCGAGCGGACTCCTTAAGCGGTTCGATTCTGAGGCGTAGTACCTCGGCATACTTTCGGACTTCTCCATTGTTTGGTTTGCCGGAAGTGATGAGTTCGCAGAGCATGTGCAGCGTTTCACGCACGACCAACAGAGCATTCTGAAAGCGGAAGTACGCGAACCTCCACTCCACCCCGACTTGTAACTCCGGGTGGAGGATAGGTGCATCGATCTTACCGGAGGGATGGATCGCTAGGTCACGGAGTCTGTAGATTTCGCGTAAGTTCCGGCGTAATGCACTGAACCCCTTGAGCTTTAGTGAAAAAGCTATCCGGAGGACCTCCGCGACCTGCGCGTATCGAGGTGTTCGCTTCTCTCGCCATTTGGTAATGAGCGCTTGAGGGATCGTGATTTTCGTTTGGATCACAGCGTAGAAGGCATCAATCGCGATCGCAGAAGACATGATCGCCTGCATTGAAGCCTCAAACTCTCGCTCCAAAGTAGCAGCCTTGATGGTATCATCACTGCTTTCCCATGCCACGGAGCGCGCCGACTGCTTTAGCTTAGCGTCCTCCAAATGACGAAGAGCAAGCTCCAACCAAGTCGGACAGACATCAAAATGGACGTGAAGCGTTAAGCTGCCCGTTGGCTTTCCTTCCTCGTCGATGGATAGGACCAATCCCCCGCCTGGGATTGCGACCGTCATACCACGCGAAATGAAGACCCCGCTCACGCCGTTTGTGTCCTCAATAAAGCATGTCGGTGAGATATGGCGAGGCTCATCCCTTTGGCCAGCGTCGTCCACTGCATCTCATTGTTGGGTTACTATGGTTCCTCGCCCTTCCAGTCCGAGGCGTGCCGAACTTCTGATTCAGGTGTACCAAACCATTTATTCTTAGAAAGGATGGCTTGGATCTTCTCGGTCGTCTTACGGACCTCATCCACAGAGATTTTCTGACCATTGGCTATGTTATGCATGATCTGCGACTCTGGCACTGACTGAGGCGCACTGATCACCGAACGATAAATCCTATATTCTTTAACGGTAAAGCCTCCCGTATTCAGCTGCATCTCTGCCACGCGCTTTGAGGAACTGCTGAAACAACCCACCGAACGCAGTTTCGAGTTCATCTGTTCTTGTTGCTCCTGTAGCTTCGTTCCTCAACTCAAACAAGCGCTGACATTCCACGCCAGCACTGAGGTCGCTCAGGAACTCCTGATAGGCTGTGTCCTGGCCTGCCCAAACGAAAGGCATGTAAAAGGCTGTCACCGCAAATGCCATAGCCCTATGCATCATGTAGAAAGTTCGCATCGCATCACCTTACTATGTTGCCTATGATACGTAACGAGTATCACCCCAAGAGCTTTTCTGCCTTCGCGTGGACCTCCGCTTTCGCACGGCCTGTGCGGTACTCCTCTAAGCGCCGTTGTGCTTCTTCTGCCCACAGGCATTCCGCTTCCTCCTCGGATAGTTCATCCAGGCTAGCTAAAAGCCTTTCCGCCAGGGCTGCACGATCGCGCATGTCTAGGCTGAGAGCATTTTTAAAACCTCGGCCAAGTCTGCCATCTATACCTCCGCATGCAAGTATGTGATCTTCGGCTGTGACTGCTCCTCTTTCAATCCCAGACGTACAAGTATCGCGAGACAGTGATGGGTACGATAGTACCGCACCAGAAAGTTTACAACAAACCGTTATCTCTTCTGTCCCAGCGCGCGGTCGAGGTTGAACGCGGCGCTGATCAGCGAGAGATGGGTGAAGGCCTGCGGGAAGTTGCCGAGGGCTTCGCCGCTGCCGCCGATTTCCTCGGCGTACAGCCCGACGTGATTGGCATAGCCCAACATGCGCTCGAACAGCAGCCGCGCTTCCGTCAACTTCGCGCGATCGACACGCCCGGCACGGGTCAGCGCTTCTACCAGCCAAAACGAGCACATGTTGAAGGTGCCCTCTCGGCCGTGCAGGCCGTCTTCTCCGGTCTCGCTGTCATACCGGTAGACCAAGCCGTCGGAAACCAACCCGCCGTCCTTCGGCGAGCGGTCGATGGCCTCCAAGGTTTTGAGCATGCGAGGATCGTTCGGTGACATGAAAAAGACGAGCGGCATGATGAGATTCGAGGCATCCAATGATTGGCTCTCGTAGTGCTGCACGAAGGCCTGGCGTTTCGTGCTCCATCCCTTCGTCATCACTTCTTCGTAGATCTGATCCCGGACCTGATGCCATCGCGCTCGATCTGCCGGAAAGGATCGCTTATCGGCCAATCGGAGACCGCGGTCCATGGCGACCCAGCACATGAGCTTGGAGTAGACGAAGTGCCGGCGGCCCCCACGCGTTTCCCAAATGCCTTCGTCGGGTTGCTGCCAGTTGTCGCATAGCCAGTTGAGCCGCCGCCGGATGCGGGTCCAGGCGTCGTAGCCGATCGGCATGACGTACTTGTTGTAGAGATACAAGCTATCCAACAATTCACCATAGATGTCCAACTGTAACTGATCGTATGCGCCATTGCCGATTCGCACGGGGCGAGAGCCGCGATAGCCATCCAGATGAGCCAGGGTATGCTCCGTCAGATCGTGGCGGCCGTCGATGCCATAGACGATCTGCAACGACCCGCCGTTGTCCACCTCTCGGGTGCGCGCATCCAGCCAGTCCATAAAGCCATCCGCCTCGTCGGTAAATCCAATGCGGAGCAGGCCATACAATGTAAATGCGGCATCCCGAATCCAGGTGTAGCGATAATCCCAGTTGCGCACGCCGCCGAGCGTCTCCGGCAAGCTACAGGTCGGCGCGGCCACGATGGCTCCCGTCGGCTCGAACGTCATCAGCTTCAAGGTGAGCGCCGAGCGGTACACCATTTCCCTCCAGCGGCCGGTGTACGAGCATTTCGACAGCCAGCGATGCCAATAGTGCACCGTGCTTTCAAATAGCTCGTCGGTTTCGTCTTGTGAAGGACAACGGCCGCAGGTCTCATCGGCTTGAATACGGCGAAGCACGAAGACGGTGGCCTGACCCTCCTGAAGGGCAAACGTCGCATGGACGCCGCGCTCATCGGGCTTGAGGGTGATTGCGGTGGCAAGCCCCAAGTCCAGCGCCTGCGAATGAAAGCCGGCTCCATATTCTGTGATCTTGGTGTGGTGGCCCGCCCGTGCGTAGTCGAAGGCCGGATGGCATCGCAGGTGAAACTCCATGCTGCCTCGCGTGACTTTCACCCGGCGAATTAATTGGTCATGCCATTGTGGATCAAGGGAAGGCCCGGCCGGCATGAAATCTTCGATTTCGCCGACCCCATCGGGTGACAGGAACCGCGTCACCAGGACATTGGTTTCAGGCCAGTAGAATTGCTTCGTGCTGATGCCATTCGGCGACGGAGCGATTGCGAAACGGCCGCCCTTGTCGTCGTCCAGAATCGCGGCAAAGACGCTCGGCGAGTCGAAATGCGGGAAGCAATACCAATCGATCGAGCCATTCATGCCCACGAGCGCGGCCGTGCGCATGTTGCCGATGATGCCGTAGTTCTGAATGGGTTGGTACGCCATGTATAAATCCGATCCAGAGTGAGGATGCTCAAAAAGGTTATCCAGCAAGGCCCGAGGCGAAAATAAACCGGAGGCGTAGCCTCTATTTCACCCGCCCAACCCTGAGCGGCCGAGACCGGCTCTTCCCCATCGCTACGTTGAGGATGCTTTCAAGCCGAGAACGAAGCTCGGGAAAGGGCGCGTCTTGGCGCGCCTGGGGTGAGGGTGGGTGTGAATTGGCCTTTCTGCTAGTCCCCCTGTTCCTCATAATGCCACGTCAGTCCTCCGTCGACGAAGTATGTCGAGCCGGTGACATAGTCGGCGTCGGCAGATGCCAGGAACGCGGCGACGCCGGCGACATCGTCGGGTTGGCCAAGGCGGCCGAGTGGAATCTGCCCAAGCAAGGCCGGCAGTTTGACGGGATCGTTCAGCAGCTTGCTATTGATGGCCGTTTCGATGGCCCCGGGCGCAATGGCATTGATGGTGATGCCGAACTTGCCCAGTTCGATGGCCAGATTCCGCGTCAGCATGCGAAGTCCGCCTTTGCTGGCGCAATAGGTCGCAAAGTTCGGGAACGGCAGTTCTTCGTGCACCGAGCTAATATTAATGACCTTGCCGGGCCGCTTGGTATCCATCAGATGCTGGACCATTGCCTGCGTCGCGAAAAAGGCGCCCTTTAAATTGACATCGAGCACCCGGTCATATTCCTCTTCCGTCACCTTCCAGAACGGGACATTGATTTCCACACCGGCATTGTTGACCAGCACATCCAATTTGCCCAACCGCTGGACCGATTCGGCGATCAGCCGTTTCACATCGGCGACCACGCTGAGGTCCGCGTGAATGATGTGTCCCTTGCGGCCGGCGCCTTCTACGTCCGCGAGAGCCTCTTGCGCGCCTCCGGGACTTCGACTGTAGTTGATGATCACATCGGCTCCTTCGCGCGCGAATCGTGTCGCGATCGCGCGGCCGATGCCGCGGCTGCTGCCCGTCACCAGCGCGGTCTTGCCTTGTAGTCTCATGGTTGCCTTTCACGCCGACTCACCCGCGCACCTGGTACGTGGGGGTGAGGATCGCCCGGCCCAAGGTATGGAATGCAAGGTTGAACGAGACCACCGCGGGCGACGCCTCTTTGTCCACTCCGAGCTTCTCGACGTCCACGGCATGCACGACAAAAAAATAGCGGTGTGCCCGATCGCCCTTGGGCGGGGCGGCGCCGCCGTAGGCTCGGGTGCCGAAGTCGGAGCGGCACTGAAATGCTCCTGACGGCAAGCCGGAGCCATCCTCTTTGCCTGCGCCGGTCGGTAGCGACGTGACGCGAGAAGGGAGATCCACGACCACCCAATGCCAGAAGCCGGAAGGCGTCGGTGCGTCGGGGTCGAAGCAGGTGACCACGTAGCTCCTCGTGCCTTCGGGGGCGTCCGACCAGGTCAGATGAGGAGAAAGGTTCTCGCCGGAAAAGGCATGCGCCGCCTGCATCGTCTCACCATCGCGCACATCGTCGCTGGTGAGTGTGAACGAAGCGACCCTGGGCAACAAGGTATACGGGTCGGGGGCTTGTGGTCGATCAAGGCTTACGGGGTGTTTTGACATTGTGCGCCCTCTGAATCCGAATTGAAGTGATTTCGGTTGGGATGAGAGTCGAGGTCCAGGTCGGGTCCCAGAGGAACGATCCCCGTCGGATTGAGATGGTCGTGAGTGATGTAATAGTGCCGTTTGATGTGGTCGAAATTCACGGTCTCCGAAATCGTATCGTCTTGATACAGATCTCTGAGATATCCCCATAGATTCGGATAATCAATAATTCGCCTCAGATTGCATTTGAAGTGACTGTAGTAAACGGCATCGAAGCGGATGAGGGTAACGAAGAACCGCCAGTCCGTCTCGACCAAGCGCTCGCCAAAGAGATAGCGCCGGCTGGCGAGGCGGGATTCCAGCGCATCGAGCGCCTCGAACAGGCGCCGCGCGGCTCGTTCATAGGCGCGTTGCGACGTCGCAAAGCCCGCGCGGTACACGCCGTTGTTGATCGTCTCGTAGATGAACCGGTTCAGTTCATCAATATCTTTCCTCAGAGGTTCGGGATAAAAATCCGCGCGGCTGTCCGTGAATGCATCGAACTCGCGGTTGAACATCCGCATGATATCGTCATCCGAATTGCTGACGATGCGCGCCGTCTTCTTGTCCCACAACACCGGTACGGTGACACGCCCCTGATAGTCCAAGTTCGTCGCCCGGTATGCTTCGCTCAAGAAGTGAAAGCCGTTGATCGGATCGATCGAATGTCCCGGCCCTTCGCGGAACGCCCATCCGCGCTCGTCCCGGATGGGATCGACCGCAGTCATGCCGACGACGTCCTCAAGATGTTTGAGCTTGCGCATGATAATCGTTCGGTGCGCCCAGGGGCAGGCCCATGACACATACAGATGATAGCGCCCTTTCTCCGCGGGATACCCTGAGCGTCCATCAGCGGTCACCCAGTTGCGAAAGGCATCGTCCTGCCGTTTGAATTCGCCCTCGCTGGTGTGCTCCTGCGGAAATTGGGCGCTACTCATCGCCATCTCATGCCTGGTTGAGGATGATGGTTTCTTTCTCCAGTGCTCGACAAAAGTAGCGACGCGGCATAATTCTCCCGGTCAATGCTTGCTCCCGTCACCCTCGGCTCGGTGAAGATCGATGATGGTGCCGCCCTCATTGACTTCCGCGGTCACCAAGGAGCCTTCCTCGATCCCGCCGGTCTTGATTTCCAGCCGCTCAATCGGAAATACCTGTTCGCCCTCCGGTGTCTGGAGCTTGATCTCCTTTTTCATCTTCCCGACGTAGACTAATTTGCCGGTGATGAACCGATGCTTGCCTCCCTCGCCTTTCGGGTGGACTTCAATCACCTGATTGTTCTCGTCCAACGTAATGGTCACTTCGTCGCCGACTTTCGGGACCTCATGACCATGCCGCCGAGACGCATTGGGATTCAGATTCAGTGTGCTGCCGTCCTGTGTTTTCACGGTGAGCAGGCCGGATTTTTCTCCGGTCACGACGGCGTTGACCTTCCGATGTGTTTGGCTGTGCTGCGCGGTGTCGGCCATGGTGACGGCAGGCATCCCCAAAAGGATGCCGACAAACGCCGGCGCGACGAGATAGCTGTATGTGCGACGAGACATGACTCCCTCCTTATTAGAGTGTGCAGGAACGTTTGGCTGGGGAGAGTACTACACGGAAGCCCCGCGCCGCAATCAACTCGACCCTCAGAAACACCACTTCGCGGCTATGTGCGGCGCGCATGAGCCGAGTGCGGCAGAAGAGCATCAATGTCGGCCAGCTCGGCTTTGGTCAGCCGCCAGCCCGCCGCCGCGGCATTGGCCTTCACTTGCTGAGGCGAGGTCGCGCCGGCGATCACCGAGGCTACCGCGGGCTGCGCGACCAGCCATGAAACGGCCAGCTCCAACAGCGTATGTTTCCGGGACGCGGCGAATTCCAACAGCGACTCAACCAGATCGAGATTCTCATCCGTGAATGGATCCGTGCCGATTCGGGACTGCAGTCGGCTGCCCTGCGGGGCCGGCCGGCCTCGGCGATATTTTCCTGTGAGCAGGCCGCTGGCCAATGGAAAATAAGGAATGAAAGCGAGACCGGAGCGCAGGCATTCGGGGATCACGTCGTGTTCGGGCTCGCGGTGCAAGAGGCTGTACTCATTCTGCACGCTGATGAACCGCGCCGCGCCGTCGCGGACCGCGGTCTCCGCCGCGCGCAGTTGCTCGACAGAAAAGTTCGAACAGCCGATCTCACGGACTTTGCCCGCTCTCACAAGCTCATCGAGTGTGCCCAGCGTGTCTTCAATCGG
>DATFCE010000294.1:0-3987 GCA_035253365.1 Nitrospiraceae bacterium | reverse complement strand
TCTCCCGTACGGCGGATGACGATTGCTGCTTAACGATCTAGGAATTTATTGTCAAGGAATTTTTGCATAGATGTGTGCCTCCGGCTGGGACGACGTGTCGCCTGTGTGGAGTTTCAAGCATCCGTTCTAGGATGGCATCGCGCTTTTGTTCGTCAGATTGGAGAACTTGGGAATGAAACGTCACCCTAGCCCTTCTGGACTGACTCTGCTGACAGCAGCCTATAACTTGCCTCCGTGGCTCACCAGGGAAATTGGTCGAATAGTCGTGCATTGGGCACACTTTGAGTTTCTTGTTCAGTGCACCGTTTGGATGCTTCTCGAAATAAACGAGAAGGAGGGCCGAGTCGCCGCCCGCGAACCTCGAATTGGGGATCGCTTTGACATGATCAAGGATTTGGCGTCCATCAAAAACATCAAACTGTCGGAGTCCTCCGTCAACAAGCTGAAGATTGCCGCGATAAGAGTTTCTGGTTGGCGCGACCTGCTGGCTCACGGCGTCTGGGGAAAGGACGCAGACGGCTGGAAAGTTCAGCAGACCAAGGGCAGGCACGCAAAAGATGCTATTGTCCCCCATCGCAGTAAAAGAATTTCCCCCGAAGGTTTCCTGGCGGATGCTGCCGGACTGCAGTCCATCACGGCCGATGTTGACCGGCTCATCGAAGAAATTCTGCCTATCAGGAAAACCGTAAAGGAGCAGATCGCAGCATTGATTCAAAAAGGACCCGAACAATTGTAGCGGCAAGGTCTTCTTTGCGCTCCCAATCGTAGACAGTCGCTGGGCGGGCTGCTCGCCGGGCGATGACAAGCCCTGAGTAGCCTCGAATCGACGTGTCGCCAAGGCCCCGCCATCGGTGGGGCCTTGTGCGTCGCCCCCATCGCTCGCGCGGGGTGGTCGACGGCGACCAGTGCCCACAAAACTGCACGCCTAGCGTTTCGAACTCGGCGGTTTTTCGGCCGGCACCGCGGACTGCTTCGCAAGGCACCGGCGTGCATCGTCCAGGATGTGTATCGAGTGGAAATACTGAATCCACATCGTCTCGTGCAGGCGGTCGAAGAAGTGCATGTCCTGCTGGGTGAACTGGACCTCGCGCTCTTCGAGGTGCCGGTATGCGGCGAGGATACCTTCCACCACCTGATGGATGGCGTCGGCCAGCGGATGCTTCGGCGGGTCGCCTCCCAGTTGATGTAGGTCACCAACGAAAGGCTGGGGACCGGGGAGGTAACAAGCCGCGTCAAACGGCTGCCCTGCCCTTAGGCTTTCGCCCTGGACATGCGACAGCGCCTCCCCGGCCCGAGATGCGAACCGGTTCGGCATCTTACCGGCTGATGCCCAGCCGTTGACGAGGAGTTGTTACACTCCAGGGTCGTGCACGACCCCGGCTGCAACTTATGCTTCGACGCCTGCGACCGTCAGGCGCCGGCTGCTTCGCTGCTCGAGGCCGCGGCTGCGGGCTTCACGGTGCACTCGACGATGACCAGGGCCGGATCGTGATCGGCATATCCGGCGCGCGGGGCCTCGGACGGCTCGTCGAGGAGATTGACCGCGATCGCCTCGTCGATCCGCATGAGCTTCCAGCCCATGGGCTCGCCGCCGCGGCTGCCGCCGCGGACCTGGAAGACGCGCATGAGGGGATGGCCGTCCTTCGCCACGCCGACGGCATGCACCTCGACGACGCGGGTGAAGCCGTCATAGTGAAGCTCGAGCCGCCTACCCTTGCGCAGCGCTTCACATGCAATGCTCGACCACATGAGCGTTAGATGGGATCTCCGTCTCGAGATTGCGAGGTGGGCTAAGGCATCATGTCTTGCTTCTACTCCAATTGGCCATTTGCCTGCGGGTGACCGAAAATGACCACCTGTTCGCCAAGCCTGCTCGGCGGATCAGACTCCGGAACTCACCTCGCATGGCGCTTCAAGTTTGATGGCGCAATACCATCGGGCCGTAAGATCTATTCATCCATATCTTTCTGTTCGTTTTGTTCGCTCCGCCAGTTTTTCAAAGCCTTGCGTCTCGCCTTGCCTTGCTGTTCTGCATTTAAGAAAATTGGTTGATTGAGCAATAATGGCGCATTCGAGTCGTATACTTGTCTTACTGGACTAAACCAGACCTTGTACTTGCTGACTCGGCTAGATCGCCTGTTATTATCAGCGATCACCTCGAACCTGTCGGCGGTGAAGCCCACTAGCGTTCGAAGAATCTTACCGGGTAAACTTTGTTCGGCTTGATAAAGTACAAGTGTCCTACTGGGAACAGTAACCCGGTTGTCTACCACGAAGCCTTGGTAGAATGATCGATCCTGCTGCCTCCTGATGTCGAACTCATATGAAATCTCGTGGAAATTGGCAGCACCACCGTGAGCGAGGATCGCGCGGGCAACCGCTCCTGCCGGAGTGTCGGCGCTGTTCACCAATCCCAGATATTGTCCTTCGCTTAAGGCCGCTTCAGGATCAAAGTTGAACGAGAAATCAAGCACGCCCTGCCCCTTTTCTCTTTCAAGTAGAACGCTATTGAATCCCCAATGCTGTTCGTATGACGTCATCCCCCACTCGTCTCGGGTTGGTTGTTCGATCGTCCACAGCCATCTTCTATAGGTATTTTTCCGGGAAATACTGAATTCCAGCCCGCCGTAGGCACCGTTGAACAAATCTTTAGCGTCCCTCGGATCGATATTGAAATCCCCTCTAACATCCCTCCTAGTAGCGTCCTTAACAGTAGAGAGCTCTTCCTCTCCAGGGTCAGGAAGAACTAAGTCGAATTCATCAGTAAGTGGCGCAGTAACGCTCGCAAGGATTCGCGAGCACCAAGGCCAACACGCACTGGCTTCCGAAGCGGAGAAGAGAAAGAGAAGAGCGAAGAGCGAGAGAAATCTGGTCATGTCGTCAGCCCTTGGTTGGGGGTGCTTCGTCGATGGTGTGGAAGGATCAAACGGGGTCGTCGGTTCATGGTCCTGGCTCGGGCGCGCGGCTGGCGTTCGGTCGTGGCACTGGGCGACTGGCCCCCGGACAGAGTCCGTCTGCTGGTTCTCCTAGCCGCGCTACTCAAAATGGCGAAGTTGGAACCGACCGGTCCGGCCGATGGATCGCATCGATCCGTGGCGCAAAGGTCCGCAGCAGACAGGCGCGGCGGCATCCTGCCCGTTATCGAACCGGCGCCAGGGGAAGTGAACCCCACCTCTACGCTGGAAGCGTCCGGATCATGATCTATGGATTGCCGCCTCTGGTCATCGGCTCCTCGTCCATCTTCTCCTCTTCGTCGTGATGTTCCATACCGTCATTGTCGTCCATGACGTCCTTCATCAGTTTGCTGAGCTCTTCCTCATGTGGATCGCTCTCGTCATTCTCGACATCGGCAATGTCAGGGCGATCCGGACGGTTTCGCGGAAGGACGCTCTCGATGGCCTGGTGAGGCCTGAACAGGACCGAGTACGCGTCGCCATCGGCATATACGTTCGTCGGGGCCAATCCATAGAATGCCAGGATGAAGCGAGCGGAATCCGTTTGGCTCGCGGCGGCGACGTCCCTGAGCCCGAGAGTCCGGTTCTGAAGGTACTCCTGCAAGTCCGGCCAATTGTCGTCTCCGAAATTGACGCGCATGCTGTCAACGCCGTTTCCACCGAGCGCCTGCCAAGTCCTCGCCCAAAGTCCGAGCATCGTTTCCGTCGTCGGTGCGCCCGTGGTGAGCGCCAGGGTTTCGTATTCGACGGAGCCGGTCGACGGAGCGGCAATGGTGGCCGTGAGCAGTCCCGACTGCACCGTATGCTGCACCGATATGCTGTAAACGGGGCGCCTGCCGCCAGCGCGCGGGACACTGAACTCGTAGAACCTGTTGTTACCGGCCCCGCCCGTTGCACTTCCCATGGCCCTAAGCCATGTTGCCAGCCTCGCGCGCTTCTGCTCCTCCGTCATAGTGTAGATGTGAGGGTACGCGATCTCGAACGCCCGCTCCCGATCGGACGAGGGCCACGGCGCCGGGGCCGGGGGCCGGAC
>DATFCE010000293.1:0-8063 GCA_035253365.1 Nitrospiraceae bacterium | reverse complement strand
CGCCGGCGGCAAAGATGGGTCCAGCGGGATTGCCCGGATCGGCGGGAAATGGATTGTAATAGTTCAGGACGAAGAGGTTCGCATTCGGCAATAACCGGCGGACCTCCGTCAGGATGGAGCTGTAGTTGGTCCGGACCGTCGCCAAGGTCGAGTCCAGCCGCGCGAGCGCAGTGCTCGTCGGCAAAGACGCAAGCGCGGCCACGTCGTTGAAGCCCTGAGTGATGCTCACGGTGTTGATCGTATTCCCTGCCGATTGCTGCGCCGCCACGGTTGATTGGAGCAGAGTGAGTTGGGGAGTCAGAGGGTTGGAACTATAGTTCAGATTCTGCGCGGCTAGTATCGGGTCGGTGCGTCCGATCACCGGAGTGGTGCGGCCGACCCCGGTCATGAAGCTGGAGGTCGTCTCACCATCAATCGCGAGGTTGATGACATTCGGCCTGACGCCCGTGCTGGCGCCTAGGGTGTCGGCGTATCGGCCGACATAGCCACGGTCGCCGAAGGAGGGAATATATTGGAGGTCGGTCTCGCCGAACGTGATGGAATCACCGAGCGCGAGATAGACAGGCGCGGCTGCGGCAGGTTGAATGAATCCCACAACTGCGACCAATGCGAGCACGCCACATGTGATGAGACGCATGATGTTATCCCCTTAGGCGTTCGCCTTTGTTTTTGAGTTGCCATCCGACAAAGCTTCCACGGCCACCCGTTGATTCAGTTTGCTTCTCTCAACCTCAGCCTCAGCCTCGACCTTCTGAACTAGCTCGGCAACGTCCCAAGCTCCCGCGGCTCTTCGATCACATGCTTGTTGTGCTCCTGTCGAAATCGAGCCGATGTCTCATAGACAACTTTTCGCGCCCGCATGATTGAGCCCAGCGGCCGGTGGGCCGCGAGCCCATGCCATGGGCTAAAAGCCAGACCGTCGTCCACCGCGGCGGAACGAGCTTCGCTCCAGGCCGCCTGGGGCGGCACGGTGATACGCGCCACGGCGACGTAAGGACTCTGGTCTTCCGGCCATCTCACCGACGCGTCTTCAATCGGCATCGCGCCAAGGTCGGTACAGAGCTGCACCCGCAATTCCCATTCCGCGCCATTTGCGCCGAAGAAGTCGACCACGGCTTCGCGCAAGCCGTTCGGCTTGCCGGTCACATCAAGCGGCGCACCGGCCAAAGCCCTCAATTCCGGCGAGACAGGAGCAATCGACATTTTGGCCATGTACGGACCGTAGAGCAGCGGGACCTGGGTGTAGTACGTCTCGCCGAGGATATGCGTCATGGGATGGCCGCCCAAGCTTCGGAGCGTGGGACTTTTGCCGCCGACGCTCTCCACCACCGATTCGACGCCGCGCATAGCGGCCGAGAACGCCTTCTTCCAGGCCTGCCCCGTATCGGCCGTCGCCGCCAGCAGCTTAAAACGCTTCGCGAAGTCCTTGATGTGAGGAGACTGGAAAGCAGGGGCATCCTGCATGATGAAATCCTGCGTGACCTGTCCCTCCGAGCCGGGCAGGCGCTCGCCTTCGACGCCCACCACTTTGATCGCCAGCCCGCGCGTGGAGGAGACGCTGTCGTCCAGCAGATCGCCCGGTTGAGTGGACAGACGCATGACGACGGGATACGTCCCGGGCTTGGCGAACAGGCCGTGCGCCAGCGTAGCCGGCAAGCCGCCCAGCACGTGCAATTCACCTTGCAGCAGGCCGTGGCTCTTCGCGTGGGTGGCGCGTACCGAATGGCCATAATCTTTTGATGTCGTCTCGTGGATCTTGAGCATGGTCTCGACCACCTCGGCGATGGTTTGAGACTCCTCTTCATCCATCTGTTCGATCGAAGAGTCGTACCGTACCGGCGACGCAGGTCTGGCCTCTCCATTCCTGGAAGAAGCCCGCCGACGCGCGCCGTTGGCCGAACCCCGCCACAATGCCGCCGCCGCCAATCCGGCTCCGACCAGGACCGCGCCGGTCAGCAGCGGGTGCAATGATGCCTGGGTGTAGAGGCTCGTCTCGGCGACGTGCCCCGAATAGTCGCCGCGTTCTTGAAGACGCTCGGACGGATGATCCAGCGCATTCTGCTCACGCGGCCGCGCCGGTCGAGGCTTCCGTTGGAGGGGGCCGAACGTCCACTCCATGAGCATGTCGGCGAGGCGCGGCGCGTAGTATCCGAGCAAAGCGATCCCTTTGGCGCCTCCGCCAACGAACACATCGCGTGTCGGCGTCTCGGCGCAATGTAGGATGGCGCGGGAGACCGCATCCGGCGCATAAACGGGTGGCGGCAGGGTCGGCGCCTTGTCCATATAATTCTTGGCGTTGATCGAGAACGGCGTGTCGATCGAAGTCGGTTCGATGAGCGTGACCGAGATGGGCGCGTTCTCCGACTCCAGTTCCATCCTCAGCGCGTCGGTAAAGCCTTTCACGGCGTGCTTGGATGCCGAATAGATTCCTTGCCATGTCACCGAACGCTCCGAGACGACGCTGCCGACGTTGATCAGCGCGCCACCCCTCCGTTTCAGATGCTTGGCGGCTTCAAGCGACCCGTAGACGACGCTCCAGAAGTCCGTCTCGAACAGATGCCGCATGTCTTCGATCGGAACTTCCTCCAGCTTGCCGAATATCGAGACGCCGGCATTGTTCACCCATGTGTCGAAGCCCCCGAACGTATCCTCGGCCGCCCGCGCGATCCGGCGTATGTCCTCTTGCTTGGCGACATCGGCAATGACCGCCACTGCCTGCCGACCGCTTTCCCTGATTTCATCCCTCAATTGCCGGAGCGCGTTCCGACTGCGCCCGGCCAGCACGAGCCGCGCGCCGCGCTTGGCTGCCATCCGGGCCGTCGCCAACCCGATGCCCGAGGATGCGCCGGTGATCACGATCACTTGATTTATAAGCTTCTTCAATGCGACTGCCATTGCGCACAACCTTTCCAAACTTCCAACGCGCGTTGAATCGGGCGTTGCCTCAACGCATCGCCGCCGAGGGAGGGATCCTGCCGTTGAAACTGGTTTTGAGATCCTCGCCGGCCAGCGCGACCGCCTGCTCGGCTTTATCGACCACTGCTCCCATGCCGAAGAACTCATGGGTCATCCCGTTGTACAGCTTGTACATCCCCGGCACGCCGGCCTCGCGGAGTCGCTCGGCATACCGCTTCCCTTCGGATCGCAACGGGTCGATCTCCGCGCCGATGATCGTGGCGGGTGGAAGACCTTTGAGGTTATCGGCTCGTACCGGCGAGATCAGCGGACTATTGGCATCAGCCGGGTCTTTAAATATTTCTCGAAGAACCAACCCATCATCGGCTTATTGGGGTGAGCGATGCCAGGATTGTTCGATTCCGTTTGGATGTCCGCATTCTTCTCCTGAGATGAAATGTCGCCAACAACAGAAAAGCTACTACGAAAACGTGGCGGGTCGTATAGGGTAAAGGCTGAATACTGGGTCAAGCGATGTGCGAATATGGTGTCAGGATCAACTGACGCCTAATCGAGCAGAAGATGACCATGCAGAGCCAAGGAGGTGGTTAAAATACATAATCTCGTGTATCGCCTCAGCTAAGAACCGAACGTACACTCCTCCACATCACGGTATTGGGGAACTGCGGGTTGCTGAGCACGATCTGACATGAATGTGCGCGCAGCACAATTAACGGGCCGTGCAGCCCTCATCATCGGTGGGACAAGGCCATGGGCGCCGGGATGTACGGCCTTCCTGCGAGCAGGAGCGGTTGTGGTGTGCCTTCCTCGTCGGCGGAAAAAAATGAGAGCCTTCGTGATGTTGGGCCGCTTCGTGCAGAAAGGCGAGGGATTCTGATTCTCGGTGTGCCTTTTACCTGCAGATAGTGCGCGAGCTTCAGACGCAATTAGCCCTGAAGCTATAAAGGTCACATTCCGAGTTTCTTCAAAGCCGATCCTTTGTGCAGGGCGATATGGTCAGTCTTGTCGCTTTTGATCTCGTATTGCGGCTCGTCCGGGCTGGCGTGGTGGGTGTACCCTTTGTAATCCACGTCCTGGATATGAATCTTGATAATCCTGCCGCTGACATGCCCGGCTTCGGAATTCCAGGTAACGTGATCGCCGACTTTAAAGCGTTTGCTCATCTGTTTTCCTCCAATGTGCCAACTCACCGGTCATGGGTTCTAAAAGGACTGGGCCTCGCAGAAGCCGTTTTCGTCCCACTCAGATGATGGCGGCGGCACGAATTTCCATGGCCAGAAGGAAGCAACAGCACGCACCAGTCGACGACGGACCTCGATGCGCGGTTGTACCCATCACTTATTCTGCGTGACGCTTTGACGATGCCGAAAGAGCGACCGATGCCTCGGTCGTCAAAACTCGAAATGTGAACGTTTCCTGCAGATAGAGGCGAACGATTGTATCCGTGTGGCTGAGGTAACCGATGGACACGTCCGACCCTATATTGAGTTCAAAATCACCACCACGGGTACTCAATACAAAGGCGCCGTTAATCGCCGGAGCCCAAATGATATGGCCGTCGATCATTTGTTTAACATGTTCAAGAATTGGGTAACCATGATCGCTAATTTCGACGAGCTCAGTATATTCGTTGGCCCCCAGCAGGACGGAGTACGGACCACTGACACCGACAAGGCGCAACTGGCTTAACGCTTGGGCGACAGCCTCCGGATAATCGCGGACGTCGTCGGGCAGAGATTTGATTGGATTACTGGTGCCTTCACGAATACCTTGAATATTCGCCTCCCGGTAACCATCGAAGATCGCGCGGTCCTCGGCGAACGCAAGTGTCTTCGCGGCATCCTTGGCAGACTGCCAGTCAGAATCATCAGATCCCCGCTCTACATCGTCAATCGCCTGCCGCGAGAGTTCAAAAGGCGCCCTCAACTCCACAAGAGCTTTGACCTCGCGTTGATTTGCGATGATACCTTCGGCCGGTGGAGTGATTGACACCAAATGGCCCGTCGCAACTCCTGGAAGCGCAATTCCGCCCGGAGAGGGAACATCAACAACGCGTCTACCGGCGAGGTATCGCTTGAGCGTCCGCGTCGTTTCCTCCTCGATCTGCGCCCACGCCGCGTCTGAAATTGGTGCCAACTCCCGATGGAGGTTATTCATGTGTCACTCCTTTGAGCGATCCTATTCCGAGTGATGTATCCTGCACCGGCGAAGATGCTGACCGATCCGGTTCTGGGGGCCGTGGGCTTGCTGGAGCTGTGGAAGGTTCTTTGTCACCGACATTTTCAAGAAACGTCGCTGATGGGGCGAAAAACAAGCTCCCCGTGACGGCTCGGCTAAAATCCAACAGCCGGTCATAGTTGCCCGGCGGCCGCCCGATAAACATGTTCTCAAGCATCTGTTCAATTGTCCGTGGAGTTCGAGTATATCCGATAAAGTAGGTGCCGAATTCTCCCTGACCGGGTTTACCAAACGGCATGTTGTCTCGCAGAATCTTGACCTCTTTTCCATTCTCGACAATGGTCGTCAGAGCGTTGTGGGCTGAAGATGGTTTCACCGCATCACTCAGCTCAATATCGGAAAGTTTTTTGCGCCCCATGATCCGCTCTTGCTCCTCTACTGAAAGAGCATTCCACCGACTCATGTCGTGCAGATATTTCTGAATAATGACGTAGCTTCCGCCTGCAAATTGAGAGTCTTCGCCGGCGATGAGCGCGGCATGAAGCGCGGCCTCACCACGTGGATTTTCTGTCCCGTCAACGAATCCAAGGAGGTCGCGATCTTCGAAGTAGCGGAAGCCGTGTGTCTCGTCAACAACAGAGACTGCTCCTCTAAGCCGCTCCATGATTTGGGTCACCAACTCAAAACACATATCCATCCGCTTGGCGCGGAGGTGAAACAACACATCGCCAGGAGTAGAGACCGCATGGCGTTCCCCTGATCGGATCTCGCGAAACGGATGGAGTTCGGGAGGCCGAGGCTTTCCGAAGAGCTTGTCCCAGGCATCCGATCCGAATGACGCGACACATGAGAGGCCTCCCTCTATCCGACGAAAATCGACCGCGCGAAAGATTCCCGGCAGATCAGCGCAGAGCGAGCGCACGGCTGCGTAGCTCTCGCGGTCCGGCTTAATACAGACGACCAGGAATATCGCGGCGCTGGTAAGTGGCGCAAGAACGGGTTGAGGAACCGGTGTGAGCTCTTCTCCTTTGGCTACGCTCATATGATTACTGCCGATTTTTATCTCCGTTAGATTTACAACTGCTCTGCGCAAGGCTCAGCGGACGCTAAACCCTTACATGGGCCGCGCTCTACAGATTGTTGCCGACCCGGTCAAGAGCTTTTCGAACGTCGGCCGGCGAGAGCATACACTTTAACGATAATCCGTGGTGTGGACTGCAATGATGGTCCCTGCCACCCGACCGGCTTCTGAATTCCAGCTGATCTCCAATCTTGAACCTCTTAGCCATCGTGTGGACCTCCTGTTTCATTCAGAAGTACTTCTTTCAATACGATCGCGTCATTGTGCTCTTCGTCATGCGCGCTGTAGACGAGGGTGACCGTTTGTGTCTTAGCCAGAGCGCGAATGCGGTCCAACTCCTGGGTGTGTTGCCGAAGTTCGGCCTTGTAACGGCGTTGAAACTCCGGCCAGCGTTTTGGATCATGGCCGAACCATTCCCGCAGTTCGGTGCTCGGAGCGATGTCCTTCATCCAATCATCGAGCGCGGCTTTTGCTTTGCTCACCCCGCGTGGCCAAAGCCGGTCGATAAGGATTCGGACGCCGTCGTCGGGGGCGGCAGGCTCGTAGGCGCGTTTCAGGCGAAGATGCGAGGCAGGAAACGGCGATCTTGTCATGTCGGTGCCTCCTGCTCGAACGCGACCTCCGCTCGCAGGCTGTCCAGGGTTCGCCCGACAGTCGCTACGGCCAGTCGTTTGTTGTTTCGCCAATAGGTGACTGCACAGTCGCGCGCGGCGGGATCGCCATCGACGTCAACGCGGTCCCATTGCTCGGCATGGCCTACATAATGGATGCCCGTATCGTATTGCCGGGTCCAGAAGAACGGCACCGCCGTAAAACGCTGCCGTTGCCCGAGGATGTTTCGCGCTGCAACCATGCCTTGGCGCTCTGCTACCACCCAATGTTCGACGCGGATGCGATCCCCCGTCCTGGGATCCGGCCATCGTGCGATATCGCCTGCCGCGTAGATGCTTGGGACACTCGTTTGAAGAAATGCATCGACCAGCACACCGCGATCCGTTGCGAGGCCGGCCTCCTTTGCCAAGGCCACCTCGGGCCGGACGCCGATTCCTGTGATCACCAGATCAGCGTCCAATTCCGCACCTGTCGATAGCCTGACACGATCCGCGTCAATTTCCGCGACGGTGGCGCCGAGATGAAAGACTACCTCATGTGATTCGTGGAGCGTTCTTATCATGTCGGCAAGCGCCGCACCGAGGATGCGTTCCATGGGTCGCGCATCCGGAGCGACGACATGCACTTCCAGCCCGCGCTCGCGCAATGACGCCGCGACTTCGAGACCGATGAAGCCCGCGCCAACCACGACGCAGCGGTGTGCCGTACCTACCCGCGCAATCAGCGCGTCGCAGTCCGCTAGAGTGCGAAGCACGCGCACGTGTGGCAAGGTTGCGCCGGGAACCGTGAGCCGGTTGGGTTCGGCGCCCGTGGCGAGCAGTAATGCGCCATAGGTCACCCGGCTGCCATCCGAGAGAGTTATGGCCCTTTGTGTAGGGTCCAGCCTGATGACGCGGCTACTGCATCTCACATCGATGTGATGATCCATGTAGAACGTCGGAGGCCGCAAAGGGATCCACTCGGCTTTCGCGCTCCCGGCGAGATAATCTTTCGACAAATTCGGCCGATCGTACGGCATTGAACGATCAGCGCTCAACATGGTGACGGGACCCTGATAGCCTTCCCGCCGCAACGTCTCGACCGCGGCGTTCCCGGCTGCGCCGCCTCCGATGATCACCACTGATTCAGGAAGCCCCGCACCCGCCAGTTTTGGTGGCCGTGCACTCGGCAGCGCTTCGCGCACAAAGGCGTAACCGTCACGCCGCTCTACACGCCAGCATTTCAGATCATTCAAAGCGGGTGGCCGGAGCACCTGGCCTGTCCGAAGGCTGAAACA
>DATFCE010000292.1:0-4051 GCA_035253365.1 Nitrospiraceae bacterium | reverse complement strand
TCTGTCCATGGCAGCCCGCCGATCGTCTCATAGCCCACGCGCACGGACCCAAAGAATTCTCTCAGCCCATCTTCATATTCCATGTCCAATTCGCCTCGCTCTACATGGGTGTTGAGCGAATCGATCATGAACGGGCAATCGGCGCGACGGACTTTCAGAAAGCCGACGCCCTCACCGGCCAGATCATATCGATCCGGCATGCGCTTGGTCAGCGCGACGATCCGACCGCCACGCACGATGGCCATGCATTCTTCGGTCTGTTGCTTGACCGTCTCATCGAGCAGCAGGGCGGTCGGCAGTGGCGAATCAATTAAGCGGCGGAGGATCTGTCGGTGAAATAACACATCGGCGTCCATAATGACCACGTCCTCATCCAACTCGTGCCTGGCAAGCCAAAGGGACGTGATGCTGCCGCGCTGGTACTGGTCGCTTTTTACATATCGCACCGCGACGCCATGCAGGTCCGTCCCGGCCGCGGCGCGAATCATCTCGTGTTTGTATCCGACCACGATGACGGCTTGTCGAATGCCGACGCCGGCCAAATGCTCCAGATAGCGCGAAAGAAGGGTCCGTCCTCCCAGCTCGATCAAGCATTTGGGCCGGTGCTGGGTGACCGGCCACAGGCGCTTACCGACGCCCGCGGCTAAAATAACAGCCTTCATGAATGAACTGCGCCGGCCTCGATCGCGTCGGGCATGTCTTTCAGAATGCCCTGGAAGGCGGACAGGAACCCGTTGAGATCCTCCTCGGTCAACGCCCCCATGTTGGCGACCCGGAAAATCTTGGATTCCAACTGCCCTTGCCCGGCATAAATGACGTAGCCCCGCTCCTTCAGGCGGTCGTGAAGCGTGTCATAGGTCAGATTCGGGGGCAGATAGTACGCCGTGATGGTATTGGACTGATGATCTGGAGGAAGAACGGGCTTGAGTCCCAAACGATCCATCCCATGGCGGATCAGTTGGGCCGCCTTTTTATAGCGGGCAATGCGATTCGCCACGCCTTCGTCCAGCAGCTCATCGAGCGCCTCATTGAAGGCATAGTAAATCTGCACCGCCGGTGTAAATGGAATAGTTCCCTTTTCCTGTGTCTCATAATAATGAGGGAGATGGAGATACCACGAACGTTTGGGATAGCCCTGCATGCGCTCCATGAAGCCCTTGCGCACAAGCACGAAGGACACGCCCGGAAATCCTTGGAGACATTTTCCGGCCGTTCCCGCCGTCATGTACAGCTTCGAGCCGGCAATAGGCAGAGGATCACCGCCCAAGCCGCTGACGGAGTCCACGACGAATACGCGGTTCTGGCTGTCCACGACCTCGGCAATGTCTTTAATCGGATTGATCAACCCGGTGGTGGTCTCATGATGGACCATCGCCACGACATGGATCTCCGGATGCTGCCGCAGCGCCAGCCGAAGTTTTTCCGGATCGGGCCGCGTTCCCCACTCGAGTTTGAACTCGGCGACACCCAGCCGATGGACGCCGAGGATGCCAGAGATCCGTTCTCCGTAGATTCCATTATTGATGACCATGCCTCGCTTCCCATGGGGAATGGACGATAAGATCGCCGCCTCCACCGCAGCCGTTCCGGACCCCGTCAGCACAATCGCCGTATACTCGGATTCCGCCTGTGGGACGAAGGCCTTCACGAGCTTTCGGCGAATCCCTTGCAGCAATTCCGCGAATTCGGATTCCCGATGACAAATATCCGGACGCAGCAACGCCGTTCGCACACGCTCGGAGACATTGACGGGTCCGGGATTGAGGAGGATCATGGTCTCGCCTTACTCAATCGCTTGTTTAAAACGCTGCGTGATTTGAGGCGGCTCCAGCATCACCCGATCGACATCTTCGGCTTGTTCCGTCACTTTCACGAGCAAGAAGCTCGGCCCGTCCTTCTTCAACATGTCTTTAAATTCGTAGATGAGATCTTCCCGTTCGAGCACCCGCTCGATATGGACATACCCCGCCGCCTTCGCGACCTGCTCCAGGCGAACCAGCCGTGAAATAGTGGGTTGATTACCGGTGCTGCCGTAGACTTCATTGTCAAGCACGACATGAATGAAATTTTTCGGCTTCAATGCGCCGACCGTCGCCAGGGTGCCCATCCCCATCAGCACATTCCCGTCGCCGTCCAGCACAATGACTTTTTTGTCCGGCTTGGCCAACGCCACTCCGAGGCCGATCGCCGGCGCCACGCCCATTGACCCGATCATATAGAAGTGTGTCGGCCGATCCGCCAGTTTAAACGCTTCCCGGGACGGAAACCCGTTACAGATGATGACCGGTTGGTCGGTGAGCAGGTCCAGCACCGCCCCGATCGCCCGCGCGCGACTTTGAAGGGTACCTTCTTCGGGTCTCATGGGTGAATGCCTTTGACAATGCCCTTCTTCAAGAGCAGGGCCACCGGAATCCGCTCCTTCATGAAGGTTTGAGCCGTCCAACGCAGATCGTCGATGAGACTGGATTCCGACAGCGTCCGGTGTGGAATGCGCACGGCGTCAAGCAGGTGCGGCAAGCTTTGCCCCATCACGAGATGCTCCGGGGCATCCTTTCCCTGAAAGCCGCGCCAGGATACGAGCAAAAGACACGGCTGCTGATAAATCAAGTTAAGCGAGATCAACGCGTTCAACGACGTCCCCAGCCCGGAATTTTGCATCAACACCGCCGGGACTTTGCCGGCCATATAGGCCCCGGCCGCCATGGCGACCGCTTCATCCTCACGCACGGCGGGCGTATACACGCGGCGTTCCATTAAGGTGGCAATGATCCCGCCCAGAATCGAATCCGGCACGCCCGTAAAAAAATCGAACCCGATGTCTTGCAAGGCTTGAACGAAATCGTCGCTGTCGACCATGGCGACTCTCCGAGTGGAGGCAAGGGGCAAGTGGCGAGAGACAGTGGGACGGTTCAGAAGAGGTCTCCGCCTCTGACCCCTCGCCCGCGCCCGTAAAACGGACCGCATTATAACGGTCAAGGGGCAGATTCACAAGGCGGCTACCTTGCCCTCGCGGAGCAGCCGTGTTACTGTCCCGAAGCTTCCAACGTTCGCTATGGGATCCTCCGCTCATCATAGGTTGGCATGACCGTACTGCCATCACACCGTGCGATCTGGCTGGGGACCGTCTTCGTCTTCCTCGCGGTCACGGCCGCGCTCGCCATCCCACTGCGACATGATCCTCAGGGGTTTCTTGGCATCCCATGGGGTTCGTCCCTCGCCGAGCGACAGGATCTTACCTTGGCCAATTCCGATGGCACCATCAAAACCTACCAACGCAAAGACGGGTCGCCGTCCTTCGCCGATGCGGATGTAGAGATGATGCAATTTTTGACCATCGACGATCAATTTGCGCGGGTGATGATCCGCTATCGCGGAAAGGCCAATCATGACCGCATTCTCTCGCATCTCGAATCGGAATACGGCGTCCTCGAACGAATCCCCGGCCAGATGATGCGCGGGCTGAACCAGCAATACAATTGGCGCGGCACCGATACGGACATTAACTTGACCTATCAAGCCCAGGGCGAACGCGGCTTTCTTTCCTTCGACAGTCGCGTACTGGCTCCCCGGTTTTTGGATTCCCTACCGGATAGCTCATACTAAGCTGAAATCCCACCGCGTCGTATGGCCTCGACAATATTACTATTGACAACTTAACGCCCGCTTTCGCATAGTGACGCGCCATGCACAACGCCACGAAACTCAGAGCGATGCTTCAGCGACCCGGGATCATCAAAGCCGTCGGCGCGCATGATGCGCTCAGCGCCAAGCTGATCCAGCAGGCGGGGTTCGATGCCGTCTGGGCCAGCGGATTCGGAATTTCCGCCGCGCTGAAATGTATTCCCGACGCTAGCTTCATCACGCCCACGGAACAGCTCGACGTGGAGCGGAACATGGCCGAGGCCGTGACGATTCCCATCATTGCCGACTGCGATACCGGTTATGGCAATGCGCTAAACGTGATGCGGACGGTCAATGATCGTGAACGGGCGGGCGTCGCGGCGATCTGCATTGAAGATAACGTCTTCCCGAAACGCTGCAGCTTCTACGC